>JBGTLS010000231.1:0-8409 GCA_041744015.1 Cryomorpha sp.
ATCACCTTTAAAAGAGAGCATGATATTTCTGCGCTCCATGGAATCATACAAGTCGAAAATTTCCTGAATTTGAGTCACCTTTGAGGTATTTCGCCAAATATATGAAAATGAAATTCTTCGCAAGGTCGCGAAGAACTATTATTTCATCACGGTTATGTTAATTACTATCATCTGAGGAAATGGTTACTTTTGCGGCTTCATTTTGTTGCGTTTTCCTTCAGTTTTTGAAATTTTCATGTAAATGAAATCCTGGTATCGCTCCTGGTTTGACTCTCCCTATTACCACCTGCTCTATCGCCACAGAGACGGACAGGAAGCGTCTGCCTTCATAGACCAGATTATCAAATATTTTCAGCCTGAACCAAATGCGCATTTTCTCGATCTCGCTTGCGGGCAGGGGCGTCATAGCATTCAGATCAATCAAAAAGGCTTTCCGACGAGCGGTGTCGATCTCTCAGAACAGAATATTTCAAAGGCCAGGCAATTTGAGAGTGACGATCTGACGTTTCACGTCCACGATATGCGGCTGCCCTTTCGGAAAAATGCATTCGACTTTGCGTTAAATCTTTTCACGAGTTTTGGTTATTTCACCACTACAGATGAAAATGCAGATGTGCTGCGGGCCCTGCATTATAATCTAAAGCCCAAAGGAAAACTGCTCATCGATTTTTTGAATATCACTGAAGTTGAAAAAGGCCTGATTCACGCTGAAAAGCTTGTAGTGGATGACGTGGAATTTGAAATAAAGCGGAAAATAGACAAAGGTTTTATCACCAAACAGATCGATGTGCGCGATGGCGAAGAAAGGCATGTTTTTCACGAATGTGTCAGTGCCCTTACCAAACAGGATTTTGTTGGATTATTGGGAAGCACAGGTTTTGAAATCCTCGATATCTTTGGCAATTACAACCTTGCTCAATTTGATCAAAACGCCTCGCCGAGGTTAATCTTCATAGCGCGAAAAATCCAATGAACACGATTCACCTCCTGGTACCTTTTGCCGCCGGAGTCCTTGGAGGGCTGGCTGGAATTTACCTCCACGGCCGTATTACCAAGGATGTCAAAATATTATTGGCTTTCTCAGGCGCTTATCTATTTGCGCTGGCTATTCTTCATCTTTTGCCCGACATCTATCACCAACTCGGCACTTCTGCCGGGGTATATATCCTGGTCGGTTTTCTGCTTCAGATGATCATGGAATATTTTTCCAAAGGAATAGAACACGGACACATCCACCACAAGGATCAGCACGCCAAACTATTTCCTCTGGGGATTTATGTCAGTCTTTTTTTGCATTCCATGATTGAGGGTCTCCCGTTGAACTCCGGTGCTGAGATGCTGCACCATCACGATCATCACCATGATCACACAGGGCATCAGGAAGCATTGTTGATCGGAATTGCTATTCACAAAATACCTGAAGCCATTGCATTGGCGGCGTTGCTTTACCATTTTTTTAACAGAAAATCCAAGGTAATCATTTACATCCTTATCTATGCGCTGGCTACACCGCTCGGGATGTTGATCGGTGGTATTATCCTTTCGGGAAATATTGCTGACCCAGCTACCCTGTACGCGCAAATCCTGGCCATTGCCGTCGGAATATTCCTGCACGTCTCGACGACTATTATTTTTGAAGCCGAAGACCAACACCGCTTCAACTGGAAGAAGACGCTGGCCATCCTGCTTGGATTAGGATTGGTGTTGGCTGTCTGACAGGGGGTGAGCATTTGTGCATCAGCGGGCCATTTTCATTCTATGATCACATAGATAATTCAGATGATTTATGCTGGATTCAACCCCACTCCCACCGTACATTTGCACCAGATTTTAAAAAAGAAATAAATGCCAGTATTAGTAGGAAAAAAAGCCCCATCATTCAAGGCCAATGCAGTTATAAATGGCGAAGAAATTGTAGAAAATTTCTCGCTTGATCAATTCATAGGAAAAAAACACGTTTTGTTGTTTTTCTACCCAAAAGATTTCACTTTCGTTTGCCCAACAGAACTTCATGCATTCCAGTCTCGTTTGGCTGATTTCAAAACACGTGGCGTTGAAGTGGTTGCCGTATCAACTGACACCGAACAATCACACTGGGGTTGGTTGCAATTGAACAAAAATCAAGGCGGAATTCAGGGAATCACGTATCCCCTTGTTGCTGATACCAATAAAACCATCTCGCACAATTTTGATGTTTTGCCTGGCGATTTCTATTACGATGATAACGGACTTCTTCAGGCAGAGAGTGAACTTGTGGCTTACCGAGGTTTATTTCTTATCGATAAGGAAGGCATTGTACGTCACCAGATTGTAAATGATCTTCCGCTCGGGCGAAATGTGGATGAAGCTATTCGCATGGTCGATGCGCTTCAGTTTTTTGAAGAAAAAGGCGAAGTATGTCCAGCCAATTGGTCGAAAGGCAAAGAAGGTATGAATGCCTCACACAGTGCGGTAGCTGAATACCTTTCCGCCAATTAATTGAACTCATGAAAATAAATGAACCGTCTCGTCAAATCGATGAGGCGGTTTTTTATTTTAAAAAAAGATGGCTTACATCCCTTTCGGGAATCATACAGCTGTCTTTTTTGCCGAACCAGCGATACCGGTTTCGGGCAATAAAATCGTATACACCGTCGCGAAATAATTTTGGAAAAATGCGAAAAGCCGCTAATCCGGGCCATGCTCCTCCGAGATTGCGTGAAATGATCAGGGCAGCATCACTTTTGGCGTAAAGCTTTCCATCTTTAAATACCAGAATGCTGTCCACATCGTGAAAAGTCGGAAACTGTGAAATAACAGACTGACCGACAGGCCACGAAAGGCTGGCAAAACGGAATAAATCCCTGCGATCGCGTTTGATAACAAACTGCACAGCCCCATTGCACAAATTGCAATGTCCATCAAAAAGCACCAGAATTTTATCTGACGGAATATTAAAAGTGCCATTGCTTTCCGTCTGTTGAGAGTTCATTGGGACAAAATTAAGGTTTAACCAAGGATTTTCTAATTTTGACGACAAGTGAACTAGCTGAAAAAAATGAAAAGAGATAAAGCCGTTTTTGAGATCATCGCAAAAGAAAAAAACCGACAAATGGAAGGCATCGAATTGATCGCCTCGGAAAATTTTGTCAGCGATCAGGTGATGGAAGCCATGGGCTCCGTGATGACCAACAAATATGCTGAGGGCCTTCCCGGCAAAAGGTATTACGGTGGGTGTGAATTTGTAGATCAAACTGAGACCCTGGCTATCGACAGACTCAAAGAAATATTTGGCGCTGTGTGGGCCAATGTGCAGCCGCATTCAGGCGCACAGGCCAATGCCGCAGTGATGCTCGCGGTGCTTCAACCCGGAGATACGATTATGGGATTTGACCTGAGCCATGGAGGCCACCTTACCCACGGCTCCCCCGTCAATTTTTCAGGAAAGCTGTACAAACCGACATTTTATGGGGTCGAAAAAGAAACAGGTCGCATCGATTACGATAAAATGGAAGAGAATGCGCTAAGGGTAAAACCCAAACTGCTCATTTGTGGCGCCTCTGCCTACTCGCGCGATTGGGATTATAAGCGCATGCGTGCCATTGCCGATAAGGTTGGCGCCTTGCTCCTGGCTGATATTTCCCATCCTGCTGGGTTGATTGCCGCAAAATTGCTTAACGATCCATTGCCTCATTGCCACATTATTACTTCCACCACCCACAAAACACTGCGTGGACCGCGGGGAGGAATCATCATGATGGGAAAGGATTTTGACAACCCGTTTGGCTTAAAGAATCCAAAAGGCGAAATCCGGCCGATGTCAGCTCTGCTCGATTCAGCTGTTTTTCCCGGCACGCAGGGAGGTCCGCTCGAACACGTCATTGCTTCCAAAGCAGTGGCATTTGGCGAAGCCCTCACACCGGAATACCGCAGCTATTGCAAACAGGTGATCGCCAACGCTCAGAAAATGGCACAAGCCTTTGTAGAAAGAGGATACCACGTTATTTCAGGTGGAACCGATAATCACAGTATGCTGATCGATCTGCGTTCCAAAGATGTAACTGGGAAAGAAGCTGAAAACACCCTTATAAAAGTGGACATCACGGTAAATAAAAACATGGTTCCTTTTGATGATAAATCACCTTTTGTAACGAGCGGAATCCGTATAGGCACCCCCGCAATCACCACCCGTGGGCTCACAGAAAAACACATGGAAAAGATTGTAAACCTCATTGACCGAACGCTGTCAAACAGAGAAAATCCGGAGAAACTCTCCGAAATTAAATCCGAAGTACATGCCATGATGCATGGGTTCCCGCTTTTTGCAGAAGCCGAAGCCATGGAAAAATAAGTCCAGAATTTTATGAAAATACCAGCCAACGACCCGACGAGGAAGTCATGGGTGCCCGTGCCGGACAAGAGTGATTTTCCTATTCAAAATTTACCCTTCGGCATTTACAGCGATTTTGAAACCGAACCGCGTGCATGCATTGCCATAGGTGAACACATTCTCGACCTGTATGAGCTTGAAAACCGGGGTTATCTCACGGATATGGAATTTGATATTGAAGATTTTTCCGGACCCTACCTTAATCCGATGATGAAAAATGGTAAAGGTGCCGTAAGAAATTTACGAAACAAACTTGCCGAACTGCTTGACCTGTCAGACAGCCGACTGAGAAACAATGATACTGACAGGGCTAAGGTACTCAAGCTACAGTCGGATGTGACCTTGCATATACCTGTGGAAGTGGGAGATTACACTGATTTTTATTCCAGTATCGAACACGCCACCAATGTGGGCACCATGTTTCGGGATCCGGATAATGCCCTGCTGCCCAACTGGAAACACATCCCTGTGGGATACCACGGTAGAAGTTCTTCCATCATCGTTTCCGGACAATCTATCACCCGGCCCAATGGTCAGACCCGACCTGATGACAATCAGCCACCGGTTTTTGGGCCGACCCGGTTGCTTGATTTCGAACTTGAAATGGCCTTTGTTACATTTGATGGAAAACCTTTGGGAGAGACCATATCAACCGCCGAAGCCGAGGATTACATTTTTGGTATGTTGATTTTCAACGACTGGTCTGCACGCGACATCCAAAAATGGGAATACGTGCCGCTCGGACCGTTTCTGGCGAAAAATTTCGCCTCTTCCGTTTCGCCATGGATCGTAACGTTGGATGCTTTAGAACCCTTTCGGGTAAAAGGCGAAGTACAGGACCCGCCTGTATTACCATACCTCGAATATGAAGGGGAGAAAAATATTGACATTCACCTCGAGGTGGGAATTTTGCCGGAAGGCCCCCAGGATGGGGAAAAAATCGTCAGCAAGTCCAATTACAAATACATGTACTGGAACATGAATCAACAGTTAGCTCATCATACATCTAACGGTTGCAACGTACGCTGCGGGGACATGTTGGCATCGGGCACCATTTCCGGAAAGGAGCCCTCCAGCTTTGGCTCGATGCTTGAAATCAGTTGG
Organism: Cryomorpha sp.; assembly: GCA_041744015.1. Classification (GTDB taxonomy): domain Bacteria; phylum Bacteroidota; class Bacteroidia; order Flavobacteriales_D; family Cryomorphaceae; genus JBBQZU01. The sequence continues at coordinate 5,474 of JBGTLS010000231.1, forward strand.
CGGGGCACCAAACCAGTGCAAATGCCAGACGGTTCAGAACGCAAATTTATCAACGATGGCGACACGGTGATCATGCGCGGTCATTGCGAAAACAATTCGATTCGCATCGGGTTTGGAGAAGTGAGAACGAAGGTATTACCCGCAAAAAAATTCCAACAATAAAACGTGAAATTGAGCCGAAATAGATGAATCTGCAAATCGATCTGGAAAAGGAGAAGAAAGAGATTCTTTCGAGCTACCGCAGTCTCCTGCGGATTTCAAAACATTCAAAATCGTCAGAAGACCGCAAACTGATTCGCAAGGCTTTTGATGTGGCGCTCGAAGCCCACAAGGATATGCGGCGCAAATCCGGCGAACCGTATATTTATCATCCGATCGCTGTGGCCCGCATCGTAGCTGAAGAAATAGGATTGGGAACCACGGCCATCGTCGGTGCGTTGCTCCACGATACCGTGGAAGACACTGAGCTTACCCTGGATGATGTGGGACATGTATTTGGTCCCAAAGTGCGGCAGATCATCGATGGGCTCACCAAAATTTCTGACATCTTTGACAATACAACAAGCGTTCAGGCGGAAAACTTTCGCAAAATGTTGCTCACGCTCTCGGACGATGTTCGGGTGATTCTGATCAAACTTGCCGACAGGTTGCACAACATGCGTACCCTGGAGTCGATGAAGCGGGAAAAGCAGCTGAAGATAGCGAGTGAAACGCAGTATATGTTTGCTCCACTGGCGCACCGGTTGGGACTTTATTCTATCAAAACCGAACTGGAAGATCTCGCACTGAAGTATACAGAGCCGGAACATTACGATGAAATTGCACAGAAGCTCAAAAAAGGGCAGGCGGTGAGGACGCGGTTTATCAACCAGTTTATTTTACCAATCACCCGTTCGCTGGATAAGGAAAACCTAAAATACGAAATCAAGAGCAGGCCCAAATCGATATACAGCATCTGGAATAAAATTCACAAAAAGAATATCCCTTTTGAGGAGATTTACGACCTGTTCGCCATTCGGATCATTTTGGATACCCCTCCGGAAATGGAAAAAACCGAATGTTGGAAAGTGTACTCCATCGTCACGGATTTTTACCAACCCAATCCGGATCGTCTGCGCGACTGGATTTCGACTCCAAAAGCCAATGGTTACGAGTCGCTCCACACCACTGTGATGAGCCCTACCGGAAAATGGGTGGAGGTACAGATCAGGTCACGGCGCATGGACGAAGTAGCCGAAATGGGCTATGCGGCTCACTGGAAATACAAGGGACAACAGGATGGTGAATCAAGTTTGGACATCTGGCTTTCGCGTATTCGCGAAATGCTCGATTCTAACAACAGCGGGGCATTCGATTTTATCGATGATTTCAAACTCAATCTCTTCAGCGACGAGATTTTCGTCTTCACCCCAAACGGGGATTTAAAATCACTTCCAACCGGGGCCACGGCCCTGGATTTTGCTTTTGAAATTCACTCGCAGGTTGGAGAAACGTGCATCGGGGCAAAAGTCAATCAAAAACTCGTGCCTCTAAGCCACAAACTAAAAAGTGGAGACCAGATTGAAATCATTACATCCAAAAAGCAAAAGGCAAAAGAAGACTGGCTGGGGTACGTGGTGACTGCCAAGGCGAAGTCAAAAATCAAATCTGCGCTGAAGGAAGAGCAGAAAAAGGTGGCCAGTCTTGGAAAGGAAATGGTGCAGCGGAAATTCAAGAGCATCGACGTTGACTTCAACAGCCGAAATGTATCAGAGCTGGAACAATATTACAATGCGAAAGGTGCCACGGAGATGTATCACGATATGGCCCTGGGCAAAATATCCTTAAAAAAACTGAAGGGATTTACTGTCGAGGCTGGCAATATTGTTTTTGGCGATAAGCGGGAAGAAACTCCAGAGGCGAAACAGGTAAGGCAGACGGCCATTCCGAAAGACATGTTGATTATCGGCGACGACGAAAAGGATGTGCCTTATAAGTTGGCGCCTTGCTGCAATCCCATTCCCGGCGACCATGTATTCGGCTTTGTGACCATCAATGATGGCATCAAGATTCACCGCGGGAGCTGTCCAAATGCCGTTCAACTTCGTTCGAATTACGCTTACCGGGTAATTCGCGCAAAATGGCAGAGCCAAAAAGACAAAGAGTTCGTGGCAAATGTTTTTTTTAAGGGAATCGATGACATTGGATTGGTGCATAATATTACGCAAACCATCTCATCTGACCTCAATGTAAACATGAAATCCATCAGTTTTGAAAGCAACGATGGCGTATTCGACGGGCGTGTTAGTGTCTACGTCTACGATACGGACCATTTGAACAGCTTAATTTCAAGATTGCGAAAAGTGGAAGGAGTTTTGACCGTGAACCGGGGAGATTCGGCAACCGCCACGCGGTAAATAACCTCCCGATTCCGTTGACAGATCGACGGATTTGGTGTAGATTTGTTCTTTTAAAAGAATGGTAATATCTACGCTGGAAACTCAGGAAAAAGTCAAAAAGATTTTTTCCGCCTACCTTGAACAAAACGGGCATCGGAAAACTCCTGAGCGCTTTGCCATTCTCAATGAAATCTATGAATACGATGGACATTTTGATATAGAATCACTCTACATCAAAATGAAAAACAAAAATTACCGGGTGAGCAGGGCCACACTTTACAATACGATTGACTTGCTGCTTGCCTGTTCGCTTGTGCGAAAACATCAGTTTGGCAAAAACCTGGCACAGTTTGAAAAGTCTCATGAATTCAAACAGCACGATCACGTGATTTGTACAGATACCGGTGAAGTTTTGGAGTTTTGTGACCCCAGAATTGAAATGATAAAGAGTACCATCGAAGAAATATTTGATTTAAAAATTTTACATCACAGTTTGTACTTTTATGCAGTTCGCAATAACAATGAACCAGATAAATAGTACTTTATCCCTTAAACCAA
>JBGTLS010000232.1:0-11932 GCA_041744015.1 Cryomorpha sp.
ATTAATACCCTACATCTGAAGGCCAATACAGGCAACCTGAACAAATCCGGGTTGTGGTCGCTGAATGGGACTTCGCTTGGCAACACGCCTGCAGATTCGATAGCCATTTCAATTGTGAACCCCGGGGTTTATACTTTGCTCATTCAGAATACGGATACCTGTAATATTTCCGCTGCACAGGTGATCGATTTTAACGGCACCGACCTACCCTGTTACGGAAATATTCTGCGGGATGTACCAGCGACTGCGGGGACGTTTATAGCCGAGGCAGGGCCAAACTTTAATTTATCAACCACCACATATGAGTGGACTGTTGGAAATATTTACATTAATTCAGGTAATTTTCCCAGTGTGAATGTTGACACTATACTCCTGTATACAGAAGCCTGCGTGACCATGAGTGATAGCCAGGGATGTTATGCAGAAGCATGTATGACCGCATTTTCCTTTAATCCGGATTGCAATGCAGCAGTATTTATTCAATCGGCTGAAATTACCACGGAAGTTTTTACAGACGATGCTGCTTATCTTATCCTGGAATACACAGATGAAAATGGTGTGATATATTCCAGTGAAAGCGAAAATCAAATGGGTGCAAGTGTCAGTCTTATGAGCCTGGAATCATATACAGAGCCCGCCCGGCCCGGCGAAAAATTTTTAAAAGCAGTATTAAGCATTGACTGTGTGCTTTATAATCCGGATGGACAAGGTTTTGATTTTAGCGGAGTGGTTGAAGTGGCTTTTGGGTATCCCTGATATGGAATAAAGGGTAATTTGGCTCTTAAACGGGAAATGATGCAGAAAGGGAATAAGACGTTCCATTCAATCCAAAGATTCTTCACTCCGCAAAGGCTCCGTTCTGAATGACAAGCATCGAAGCATTGTCACTCCGATGGCACACCGAAATTGTCCATTTAATGCAACAGACCTTTAAATTATTGCGTATGAGAGGTGTGGTCAGCTTTGTGTACTTACTTAGTACCTGGGACTTAATACTTGATACAACCTTCACTTCTCCACCGGTTGCCGCGCTTCCTCAATCCGCACGCTATCCGTGTCCTTCACCAATAAAGTAAGCAGACCTGCCAGGAAAAACGAACATCCGCCCAATATCAAAGCATAGATGGCTTCGTTTCCGAAAAAGGAGCGCAGAATAAATCCGAGAATTCCCGCGGCAACAATCTGCGGTATCACGATGAAAAAATTAAAAACGCCCATATAATAACCCATTTTATTCGCCGGAAGGGCACCCGCCAACATGGCATAAGGAACAGACAGGATGCTCGCCCAGGCAATACCAATCCCGATCATGGCCATAAACAACAAACCGGGATCGCTGATGAAATAAATTGATATAAGACCCATACCCCCCGCGAGAAGACAGGCGAGGTGGGTTATTTTTCGACTTGTTGTTCGCGCGATAATCGGAAGGGCAAAGGCAAATAAGGCCGCTATTCCATTGTATATGGCAAATAAGACTCCTACCCAATCTGCACCATCGTTATAGTTCATTTCAACATATTCCAATCTTTCTCTCATTTCGGGATTTATGTTTAAACCCCGTTCCTCATCCAAAAAGTAAGTCGCAAAACTGATTTCAATCACTACTGTATCCGCATTATTGTAAACGGGCCCGATTTTTTCCAGATAATCGGATATTTGTTTTGTCTTTTTCTCATCCTTAGCGGGAGGTTGATAACCATCGAATACTTCTTGCAATTGTATGATTTCTCCGCTGGATAGTTTCATATCATAAATATGGCTCGTCACCGCACTGGTGGTATAAATCCACATGGCAAACAGCGCAAACCAGGAAAAAAACTGGACCAATGCCAACTGCACCATCGTTTTGGGCATCTGAAAAATCCCGAGAAAAGATTGTTTCAATCCATCAAACACACCGCTGTGTTTGGCTTTTTCGGCCAAAAATGCCTCCATATTCTCAGGTGGATATTCTTTTGATTTGATGACGGTGACCAGCACGGCTCCGAGAAAAGCAACCGCTCCCAAATAGAACGACCAGCGCACGGAATCGGGAATCTGGCCTTCAGGAGCGGTATTGCTAACGCCAAACCAATTGGTGAAAATATACGGAAGCATGGAAGCGATCACCGCGCCGGTGCCGATGAAAAAACTCTGCATGGCAAATCCGCGGGTGCGCTGATCGTCCGGGAGTTTGTCGCCGACAAAAGCGCGGAAAGGCTCCATGGAAATGTTGATACTTCCATCCATGAGCCAGAGGGTACCGGCTGCAATCCATAGCGTGGGACTGTTGGGCATAATCACCAAAGCGATAGAAGCCAGGATGGCTCCCGCAAGGAAAAACGGCCGCCGACGCCCAAATTTATTCCAGGTGCGGTCGCTGTAATAACCCACGATGGGCTGCACGAGCAATCCGGTAACGGGAGCTGCAAGCCAAAGAATAGGCAGTTGATCTTTATCGGCGCCGAGCGTTTCAAAAATCCGGCTCACATTGGCATTTTGCAAGGCGAATCCAAACTGGATACCCAAAAAACCGAAACTCATATTCCAAATATCCCAAAAGCCCAAGCGCGGTTTTTCAGCCATCTCTGATCGATTTGATTACAGCCGGGGAAGGTATTAAAAAAATGCAATAGTGTACGTTTAACACTGTAAGATTCGGTATCTGCGGTCCATTACATACGTTCTCCCTTAGAGTAGGACGAAAAAACACACCCCCGGCCCCTCTCAAGAGGGGAGGCACGTTCGCAGATCTTTGTGATGAGTGGGATGGATCGGGATTTAGGGATATGGCAAAATGGAAAATGCCGACGTCAAATTCATTTTCTACTTTAGCAACAGAATCAGGTTTTCACCTTCGGCTGAGAGGAATCATTTGTACAACATACCCACAAGACCAATTTGAAAATTGAGGATGTTTCCACTGGTCAATCCGGACGAATCGGGACGGGTCAAATTTACACTGTGGTAAGAGCCCTGAAAAACGACACCGAGGTGATCCCTGAGTAAAACGATCAAGCCGAGGCTTCCAAATACCTCGTATCCCTGATCCCAACTATCTTCCGGATAACGGAACCAGTCTGATTGGACTTTGAGATATTGACCACCTACACCCACGTACGGCAGAATCCGGGAATCGGCACCTCCAAAAACATAGCCGGCCTGCGGTCCAAGTCCAAATCTATTGGCAGAATAGTTCCATTCGTTCTGGCTCATTGCGGTGAGTCCAAGTCCAACGTAAAAATTATCAACCAGAAACCTGTTGACAGACAAATTGCCCGAAACCGAATTGAACGATCCCGATCTTCCAGGAACGAATAATTCGCCTGACCGGTTGCTATAACTTCCCGTTCCGGATATAAAAGTCGCTCCGCGTTCGGTGGGATAGCTCTGTGCGAATAAATGGGTTGAAAAGAGAATTGTGTTTAAAATGATGATTAATGCCATCTGTTTCATAGCCAGTGTATTGGGGAGGGGGGTTGTAATTACTTAAAATAAGTTAAACACCGGGATAACGCTTTCATCTGCCACATTATTATAATGTTCGGTCAACACTATTTATTCAGATCTAATCCATCCGTTCGAATCGGAATTCGGATAACACAGGTTCAAAAGACACACCCCCTATACCTCATAAAAGTGGAGACGCGCTCGTAGATTTTTAAGATGATTGAAGATGAATCAGTAACCGGAGTATTGTGGGTCACACTCCCGGCCCCTCTCGAGAGGGGAGGCTCACTCGGAAATTTTGAATTTGATTTGAATTAATCAGTATCCTGAGCTTTGATAAGACCATTCTCGCTATGCAGGGCACGAGCCACTGCGCGGCAAGTCCCCTCTCGAGAGGGGATTTAGGGGTGTGTTTGCGCCGAAAATTATGGTGATAATAGACACACCCCCGGCCCCTCTCAAGAGGGGAGGCACGTTCGCAGATTTTTGAGATGAGTGGGATGGATCGGAATTTGGATATGTCGTAGGTTCAAAGACTCACCCCTGGCTCTTCTCAAGGGGGGAGAGACATGTCAAATCCATTCGGTACCCTTGCGCAAAAGCGACAGGGTTTCTGCTTCCCGCGAATCAGGCTCAGGCTGGTGGTTGTAATCCCATCGGGCCTCGCTTGGCAGGCTCATGAGGATCGATTCCACCCGGCCATTGCTCTGCAAGCCAAATCGTGTGCCGCGGTCATAGATCAGGTTAAATTCCACGTACCGTCCACGGCGCAGGTATTGCCAGTGTTTTTCGCTTTCGCTAAAAGGTTTTGAGCGGTTATTATCAATCAATTGGCTGTACAGCGCAGGAAATAGCTGACCCAAGGCCAGAGAAAAATTAAACAGGTCCGATTTGCTGTGAGCTGCATCTTCCGATAAATGGTCGTAAAAGATGCCCCCTATACCACGGGTTTCCTGACGGTGTTCGATGTAGAAATAATCATCGGCCCAGGTCCTGAAACGGGGATAATATCCCGGATCGAAACGGTCGCAGGTTTCTTTCAAGGCACTGTGAAAATACCGCGCTTCTTCTGCGACAACATAATGTGGGGTCAAATCAATTCCGCCGCCGAACCAATACGTGCCATTGTCGAGTTCGAAATAGCGGATGTTCATGTGAATAATGGGCACATGTGGGTTGAAGGGGTGCATCACAATGCTGACGCCTGTAGCGAAAAAATTTCCCCCGTCGACTTTGAGATTTTTGGACATTTCGGGGGTTAAAACACCTTCAACCGCCGAAAAATTGACCCCGGCTTTTTCGAGGGCACCGCCATTGGAAAGCACGCGCGACAAACCTCCTCCTCCTTCCGGACGAATCCATTCGTCTTTGATAAAATCTGCTTTTCCATCCACCCGCGCTATCTCATTGCAAATGTCGCGCTGAATAATCCGGTAGGCATCGGCTATTTCATCCCGGTGAGGAGCCCTCATCAGTTGATGCGTTTGATGTTGTACTCATTGTACTCAATGATGTAAACTGCTTTATTCTCAAAATCCACTCCTGTGGTCGATTTGCCAAAACGGTAGTTTGAATAAACGCCGGTCATGTTCCTGTCGCCAATATTGACCGGAAAAGCCAGGCCCTTTTCCAGTAGGGCGTTTCCAAAATAGAGTGTGAGGTCATAACCCAGAAAACCGTATCCCCACTTCGACGGTTCCATCCCGTATTTTTCGCGGTAGACTTTCAGAAAATTGATCACATCTTCACGTTCATAGTCCACGAAATTTGGAACAGCGAGCCGCAACTTAAATCGGTTTTTGTACGCCGCTTCCACATTATCGTACCTCAACCACTGATCGAGGCCATAAACCTGTATGTCGTATTTCGACTCGCTCAGGCGCGAAAGGCGGGTCATGAAATCACTGACAAATGCCAACTCATTGGATGGAACAACGAGGATATTTTTGACATCTGTTCGCAGCCAGTTTGAAATAGAGGCATCTGAAAAACCCGCTTTGGTGGCGCTACGCAGCGAGTCAGAATATTTGTTGGGGTAATTCTGCATGGCTTCGTTGTAATACGTTTTAAACAGATTGCGGAAAGGCCAATCTTTGGTTCTTTCACTGTTTACCATTACCACATTGTCTTTGGAATGGTTGATGGCCACGTAATTCGCGAGGTATTGCAGCATGGTTTCGCGTGAAGCGCTTACCCGAAACAGGTAGGGATTGTCCTGAAAAACTTCGTTTGAAAATGTATTGGGCGAGACGATGTAAGTTCCTTTATCACGCGTCATTTCGCTGATCACAGCGAGACTTGCTTTGTGCATAGGCCCGAAAATGATGTCCACATCTTTCATCTGGGGCTTTCGCAAAATTTCCCTTGCGTCGACCACATCTTCACCCACATCGTACACATACACGTCGGCGTTCAGTCCGAGTTTGCGTAGAGAATCCAGTGCGACTTGGGTGCCACGGTAGTACTCGAGCGCTATTTCCGTGAGCACAAGCATGTCTTTGCCCTGGCTCAGGCTTCTGTTGAGGGAGTCGGCAAGATGCAATTCAAAAGGCAGAAGCAGCGCGAGTTTGTATTTTTCGCGTGTGCCTTCCTTATATTTCACCCCATCGGCCATCTCTGGCGCCTGAGAAGCTTCGAGCTGTATTCGGAATGCTTCTCTGTATTTGGGGACTGTGATCCACTGACCAACGCGCAGACCATTCGGGAATTCGTTGTTGATCTTATTTAAAGAGTCGAGTTGGACTTCGTATTTTTTTGAGATGCTGTAAGGCGTTTCTCCGCGTTCCACCTGATGCACCATAAACGTATCGCTCTGCGCGGGCGCCAGAAATACCGAATCGACTTTGGTGCTTTGTTGCACCGGAATCCGGAGGGTAGCACCCGTGGAAAGGCTCAAGGCTGCTTCGGGATTGAGTTCCGACAATTGATCTACAGTGACGCCGTATTGTTTGGCGAGCGAAAAGAGGGTTTCCTTTCTTTGAACGGTGTGCAAAATAAAAGCGCCGTCTGTTTTGATATCCGATTTTCTTGCCGCCTTTTTATCGATCGCATCTTTGGGAACCAAAACTTCCTGTCCCACGCTCAAACCCTGATCGGCTCCGGGGTTGGCCTGGAGTAAATCGTCAACCTCAACGGCAAATTCTCTTGAAATAGCAAAAAGCGTATTTCCCGGAGCCACTGGATAAACGTAGTACGTTTTGCCGTTCAACATCCGGGTGGGATAATTTTGCGCGGAAGCGCAGCCCGCAAAGACAGAAAGGATAACTAAAATATAAATGCTGAAATATGAACTCTTTACTCCCATTCTATTGTGGCAGGTGGTTTTGAACTGATGTCGTACACGACGCGATTTATTCCTTTTACGCGGTTGATAATTTCATTTGAAATTTTCCCTAGAAGGGCATACGGCAAATGACACCAATCGGCGGTCATCCCATCTGTGCTGGTCACTGCGCGCAAGGCTACAGCTTTTTCGTAAGTGCGCTCATCTCCCATCACGCCCACGCTTTGCACAGGCAAAAGAATGGCTCCCGCCTGCCATACATTGTCGTATTCACCGGATTCTTTCAGATTTTTCAAAAAGATGTGATCCACCTCTTGCAATATCTGTACCTTTTCGGGGGTGATGTCGCCGAGGATACGGATAGCAAGACCCGGACCGGGAAACGGATGACGGCCCAAAATTTCTGAAGGAACTTCAAGCTCTGCACCTACACGGCGCACTTCGTCTTTAAAAAGTGAACGCAGTGGTTCTACTACTTTTAAATTCATGAAATCCGGAAGTCCGCCCACATTGTGGTGACTTTTAATGGTGGCTGAAGGACCCTTTACGGAAACGGATTCGATTACATCGGGATAAATGGTGCCCTGAGCGAGCCATTTCACGTCAGTGACCTCATGGGCCGCATGATCAAAAGTCTCTATGAACACACGACCAATGGCTTTTCTCTTTTCCTCCGGATCGGAAATATTGGCGAGGGCCGTGTAGAAGTCGGCTTTGGCATCGACCCCACGCACATTCAGACCCATGTCTTTATAACTGTGCAACACTTCTTCAAATTCGTTTTTGCGCAGGAGGCCATTGTCGACAAAAATGCAATAGAGGTTTTTTCCAATTGCTTTGTGAAGCAACATGGCAGCCACGGAGGAATCGACTCCCCCGCTCAGTCCGAGTATTACTTTGTCATCGCGTAATTGTTCCTGTAGTCCGGCGATTGTGGTTTCCGCGAAAGCGTGTGGCGTCCAATCCTGTGTGCATCCGCAGATATTCACCACAAAATTTTTCAACAGATGGGTTCCATGCGTGCTGTGGTATACTTCGGGGTGGAACTGGATTCCGTAAGTAGATTCATTTTCGAAAGCAAATCCGGCCACTTCCACATCCTGTGTGCTGGCCACCAATTTTGCGCCATCGGGCATTTTGTAGATCGTATCTCCATGGCTCATCCATACCTGGGAGCCTTCAGGCATATTTTGCAAAAGCTCGGATGCATGGTCGATGTACCTCAAATTGGCCCGGCCGTATTCACGCGTATTGCTTTTCCGCACTTCTCCGGTGGTATCCTGCTGTGCCATATACTGCGCTCCATAACAGACTCCAAGTAATGGAAGTTTACCGCGAAACTGGTTCAAATCAATCTGAGGAGCTTCGGGATCGTGCACCGAAAAAGGGCTGCCGGACAGAATCACACCTCTCACGTTTTCGTCGATTGACGGGAAGTGGTGAAATGGATGGATCTCACAATAGACGTTCAATTCCCGAATCCTACGGGCAATCAACTGGGTGTATTGAGATCCGAAATCCAGGATCAGAATGGTTTCTTGCATGGCATCAAAGATAGTATAAGCTTCAGCTTCCTGAGAGCAGTGAATGAAGCAAGATTCCCTAAAGGTTTTCAACAAAAAAGTGATAGACTATTCGACTCTAAACGGATTTTTAAACTAGTTCACTACATTGCGCGTAAGTTTCCATTTCAGACTGAAAGAGCACATGGCAAAAATCAAAGGGAAAGGTGAATTCCATGAGATAAACTCCCGGAGTAAAAACAGACAACTGCCTCATCCACATTGCGTAGATGTGGAAGTGGATTCAGAGGGATTTAAATTGATCGAAAAAATCCTTCCCATACTTGAAAACACTGCTGTCCGTTTATCCCGGTCTCTCTCAACTTCAGAGAGAAAGATACTTCAAAAAATTATCGACAAACATGCTTGTTGGGCCATCTCAGGTTTTCCAGCTTCCGGTGAAATTGATGACCATGTTGTGTACGTGCCTGAAGCTACGGCAGGAAAAAATATAGTGCCGTCGGATTTACTTCGGGAAACTGGAAAGTCCGATCACTTTCTGGACATTATCCTGGAAAGTACAACGGAAGGTTTCCTGATCGTGGATAAGGATTTAAAGATTGTCTCCGTCAACCGAACTTTTATAAATCTTTACAGGAAATTTTTTGACATCGAGGTGCAGATTGGTGATGACATAGTACAATATGCACAGCCGGAAAGACGCCCGTTTTTACCAGATCTTTACAACAGAATTTTTGCTGGCGGTGAAGAAAATTATCAATTGGAAATCGATAGACCGGAAGGAAAAGTTTTCATGCATATTGCCTATCAGCCCGCCAGAAATTCGAAAGGTGAGATTATAGGTGCCTTTGTAAACAGCCAGGATATTACAGAACTCATTCAACAGCGCGAAGAGATTCAGCTTAGCGAACGCCGATACAGAACCCTCGTTGAACACGGCAGCGACGCCATTGCTATCCTCGGTGCCGATGGATCCACCAAATATGTATCTCCCTCCATCGAACTGGTACTTGGATATACCGAAGAGGAAGCCATGCGCATGAGCATATTCGACATTGTGCATCCGGAAAGCCGCGACGAAATATTGGGTTCATTGCAGAAAGCAATGGAAAATCCAGGACTGACAATTTTTGGCTCCATAGCACGGGTAAAACATAAAAGCGGTGCATGGAGATGGTACGAAGCTACGATCACCAATATGCTTCACGATCCATTGATCAATGGGATTGTTGACAATTTCAGGGATGTAACAGAACGCGTGGAAGAATCGCTGAAAAGAGAAGAAACTGAAAAGAGACTTAAAGCTGCCCAAAGCATTGCCAAACTTGGTTATTGGGAACTCGATTTACTTACGGATCAACTGAACTGGTCGGAAGAAGTTTTTAAATTTTTCGACTTGGATCAGAATAATTCTGTGGCAGACTATGATTATTTTTTAAACAGACTTTATCCGGCAGATAAGGATGACTACGAATCCTTTGTTAACAAATTGCATCACTCCGACGGTGAACATGAACACACCCATCGGGTCATCCTTGACGATGGCCGCATCAAATATCTTCAGGAAAAAGCAAGACGAACAACGGATCAGTCAGACAGAACGATCAAAATCAACGGCACGATTCAGGATGTCACTGACCTTAAACAAACGGAAGAAGCGCTCCGAAGCAGTGAAGCGCAAATGAATACCATCTTCAACAATGCGCTCGATGCAGTTGTGGTGATAGACAAAGAGGGCACCATCGCCAATTGGAATCCGATGGCCGAGAAAGTCTTTGGATGGAGTGCAGCAGAGGCCATCGGTAAAAAATTGCAAAATACTATTATCCCATCTTATCATCGAAAAGCCCATCAAAAGGGCATGAAGCATTATGCCAACACGGGAGAAGGGCCCATACTCAATAAAATCATTGAAACCACGGCATTGCGCAGAGATGGAACCGAGATTCACGTTTCGCTGGGTATATCGCCCACGCAGATTTTTGGTGTGGAATATTTTCTTGGATTTATCTCTGATATCTCGGAGCGCAAGGAGATGGAAAGGCAAAAAGAATTTGAAAAACGCGACAAAGAGGCGTTGATCAATTCAACAGAAGACTTTGTCTGGAGCGTTGACAGTAAATTTAACCTGATCGCGGCCAATCGTTCTTTTCTCAAAAGCATGTATGCGCAAACGGGAAAAAATCTGGTTCAAGGCGATAATCTACTGATGAGCGACTTTGAAAATGAATACTTGGAGCTTTGGCAAAATTTATACAACCAGGCGCTCAGTGGGGAATCGGTTCAAGTAGAAACTCGTGTCAACGGACCAGGTGAAAAGGACCCAACCTGGTTTTCAACCTCAATTAATCCCATTGAAATAGAAAATGAAATTGTAGGTGTCGCTTGTTATTTGCGTGATATTACCAATATCAAACGATATCAGAAAGAATTGCTGGAAGCCAACGAAAAACTGAATACCGCACAAAAAATTGCCAAACTTGGATATTGGAAGGCTGCTATTCAAAGTCAGGAGATGTACTGGACTGATCAGGTGTATTCGATTTGGGAGATTGATCCAGAAAAGCAGCCTATTTCATTCGACTTCTTTTTGAACAGTATCCACCCGGATGATGTAAAGTCATTTCTTAAAGAGCGCAAAAATTCCATTGAAAATTCCCTTCCTTTTAATGCGGAGCACCGCATCATTCTTCAAAATGGCAACATCAAATGGGTACGCGAAAAAGGCACCATGGTAAAAGATGGGGCGGGCAATACGGTGGAATTTGAAGGCACAATACAGGATATAACGGACCAAAAACTGAACGAATTAGAGCTGTCTCAAAGAAACCGATTTATTGAAACAGCACTTGACAACCTGCCCATTGGAATTGCTGTGAACAGAATAGATAATCAAGAAACCACGCTGACAAACAAGCGATTTTGTGAGATATATGGTTGGCCGGAGGAAGAATTAACCAATGTGGATTCATTCTTCAGGAATGTATATCCCGACCCTGAGATACGGGCTAAAATCTCCGAACGAATCAGGCGCGATATGGAAAGCAGGGATCCTGGGCGCATGAATTGGGAAGGGATTGAAATTACCACCCAAACGGGATCCAGGAAAATAGTAAATGCGAAAAACATACCGCTTTACGATCAGAACTTAATGATTTCCACAGTGGTGGATGTAACCGAAAAGTTTGCTGCCGAAAGAGAACTAAAAGAAAGCAACCTTCGCTTTGAACTATCTGGCAAGGCCTCCTTTGATGCCATTTGGGATTGGGACATCGACAAAAAAACTATTTTGTGGGGGGAGGCTTTTGAAAAAAACTTTGGCCACATTTTCCCAGATCATATGTCGGATATAAAAGAATGGGAATCAATGATTCACCCGGATGACATGGAAAGGGTGAAGGATGGATTGAACGCAGCGCTGACCGATAAGACCTCAGATATTTGGCTGAGTGAATATCGACTCCAAAAAGCCGATGGCCAATACGCATATGTGTCCGACCGCGGATATAAGTTGCGTGATAAAAGTAATCGGGTCTATAGAATGATTGGGGCAATTCAGGACATCAGTGCACAAAAGAATTATGAAGCTGAACTTCTCAGACTCAATGAGCAGTTGAACGAAAGGGCGCATTTGCTTTCGATTTCCAACGCTGAGCTGGAGCAATTTGCATACGTGGCCTCTCATGATTTACAG
>JBGTLS010000233.1:0-1761 GCA_041744015.1 Cryomorpha sp.
CCAATATACCCGACTTACATCTGCTCCGGAGATATCATCTTTGGGAGTAGGTATACCGAAAAGATGTGCGAGAAGATTCAGCGAAGTATAGTGCTTATAATCACCAAATTTCCATAAATCCAGGGTATCCAGGTGACGCACTTCCCACGGCTTTTTGCCGGGAATATTTATCATTGCAGGTAGTTCGAGACCCTGGAGCAACATGCGCCGGGCAATAAATGGTATGTCAAACTCTTTAATATTATGCCCACAAAGGTATTTATCTGTACCTGAAAAGTACTTATTCAATACAGCTGAAAATTCCGCGAGCAAAGTTTTTTCGTCGTGCCCGTAGAACGACTTGATACGCAATGTAGGTACGCCTTCCTTTTGGTATACGAATGCGGTAGAGATGCAAATTACCTTAGCGAACTCCGCATAAATACCCGCTTTCTCATATATTTCTTCAGGACCTGTTGCATCGCGCTGTTGAAAATATCTGGTTTTGTCACTCCATAATGACTGCTTCACCGGATCAAGGTCTGCATACTGATATACTTCCGGCACCGTTTCGATGTCGATGAAGAGAATCTGCGAGATATTGATTTCGTTCAGCATTACGCTACCAAATTAAGAAAATATTAGGGGAGCGCAATCATAGCTGCAAGGTTGTAAATTTGCACCATGGATTATGAATTTGAAACGCGTTGGCGGACGCTAATTGCGCGATTGGAATCACAATTTGGCGAAGAAATCGATCTCGAAGCCATTCTATTTCTGATAGGCGTGCAGGAATTGGGTGCTGGCGCCCGGCGTTACAAAAAAGATGAAAAACTGGATCTGATGCACATCGGCATCTGTTCAGTGCTGGCTCCTTACGGATATTATACTTTTTCGCACAATGATGACGAAGGTTGGCCTCATTTTGACACAAAGAAAAAATTGCCATTCCTCTCTGATGCGGAGCAAAAGACGTTGATGCGCAAGGCAGTTGTGGAATACTTCGAAGCTGAAGGGCTTATTCCAGGATAAAGGTTCTTTTGTTCACTTCCTCTTCGGTGATTTTCATGATGAACTCACGGAAAACAGTACTGTCTGGAAATGCTTTGGTGATTTCCACATTGAGGATAGCAAAGCCACTTTGACCAGGAGCGTACATATCAGTAAAATCAAAGAGTGCCACACCATTTGAATTGGTGAATTCTGTAGCGTCAAGCCTGATGTTTCCTACCTGGGTTTGATCTACTGTTCCCTCGCCAAACAGGCGTACTTCAGCTCCGGGGACCGGAGTACTGTTGCCGGTTACCACACGCACTTCAGCAGTGGTATCTTCCACCTTTTTGCACGATGTTGAGAACATTGCGACGATCGCAACTGTAAATAAAGCAATGAGACTACTTTTCATTGAAGTGGGTTTCTTAAATTCGCAGCGAATACCAAGAATCAAAAATATGAAAATTATTCACAGCATTTCGATAAAACCATTGCAGGTTCTTGCAATCCTTGGACTGGTAATTCCTCTTTTGTTTCTTGGCTTCGCCTACTCAACTGACGACAAGAAGACCGAAATGGTTGTTTTGTCGACTAAGTATGGAGAAATGACCATCTTACTTTACGACGAAACGCCACTGCACAAGGAAAACTTTTTGAAACTGGCCCGTGAAGGATATTACGATGAACTGCTTTTCCACCGGGTTATTAAAAACTTTATGGTACAGGGTGGAGATCCGGATTCACGCGGTGCGGCTGCCGGTGCAGCACTGGGCAAAGGTGGTCCTGACT
>JBGTLS010000234.1:0-2690 GCA_041744015.1 Cryomorpha sp.
GAACCAATGCCGATGTACGGAAATACATAATCCAACTTCAGTGGATAACCGAAAAACTGAATCCACACGTTTTCCGAGGAAAAATTTTCCAGCATCCTCCGCCAGCGGCCCATTCTTCCATGAAGGAGCTTGTCACTATCCTGCTCACCTGCATATACGGCAAGGTCGGTTTCCACCAGAGGGGCAATACGTTCCTGAACCAATTCACTACCCCACAAAGACATTACGATGCCCGCTACAACTACCATTGTGAGAGGTATAATTTTGTATTTAGTTTTCACATTGAAAATGAAAAACAAAGCGAAAAGCAGAATAAATATAGTGTATGTGGCAGTGTGGTGGATATTTAACAAGGCAATAACGGAAAGCACCACAACGGAAATAATCAGCGCAAGCCGCCTCTTAAACGATTGAACATGCTGTCGCGAAAAGTAGTAGTACGTAGCAATAATTGTGGTAAAGATGACGTACATCCCATAACTCACCACATCGCCAAAACTGCCTTGAATTCGGATCAGTCCACGACTATCCTGTATAGATATGGGGTTAATCAAAACTTCGTAGAGCAGAAGAACTCCAACAAATACGGCAGAATACAGAAAAGATTGAAAGATGCCATGCAGATCGCGTAGGTCACGAACTAAAATACGGAGAAAAAAATAAAGGTATACCGGCATAGCCAGCTTGAGCACAAACTCGATGGACATCAAAGAAAAAGGATCGTAAAACAGGAGAAAAAGAGAACTCAGGAGCAGCATCACCGACCAGTACGCGAAAGCTTTGTCAATGCTGTTATATGCAAATCGCTTAAAGCGAAATATGGCAATCAGGCATAGCACCGGTGTACCGACTCCGACAATGTAGGGTGGTGAAATCAGTGGGCTAACCTCTTTGAGAAAATACAGATTGTCGATCAATGGACGAATGGTTACCAATAGAGGGAACCATTTCAGCGCCCAGGGCAACGATTTAAGCCAACCGATCCATTCCTGAAATGACAATATTTGCAGACTATTTTGAGCGTACAAAGTAAGCCTGCGATTGGGCTATTTGGCGATCCTTTATCATTAGTTTTGCACGAATAACCAACCAAAATTAAAAGCGGAGGGTCCTGGCCATCGTAGATAAAACCGTCCATATCTGTTAAACAGAAATTTTGTGGATTTATATCCCCGAATGCCGTCATTACCGACCCGTAATTCAACAATGTGATGAAATTTCAAAATTCTGTTTCCTAACTGTTTCATGGCGCTTTCAGAGTAATTATATCAAGGCGCAAAATTCAATTATGCCTATTCATTATTCTGTAACCATAAAATAGTGAAATAATTTTTCCGGAGTTATCTTAAACTCTGATTGTCACATCTTTTAAATAATTTGACTTAATCATTCAAGGCTTTCCCAAACTGGAAGATTAATTCACTTAAATGTGATTCGCTTTAAAAATTATCATGCAAGTTGAGGAGTTCCCAGGGACAATTCCTGGCTTCAAGTTTATATTGAGGCATGGAATATGCCCTTTGATCGGTAATTAATGACAAACTAAAAATCAAATATCATGGATACCCAAAAACATCAAATTAACGCACTGAACGAACTGCTCGAAAAAAATTACGACGCAGCGAAAGGATATAAAACGGCTTCAGAAAACGTGAAAAATCCACAGTTGAAATCATTTTTCAATAACAGGTCAACTCAGCGTGCGCAATTCGCGCACGAGCTTTCTTCAGAGATCAAGAGCATGAATGGAGAACCCAAAGATTCAGGTAGTGTCGCCGGTTCGCTGCACCGTGCATGGATGGATATGAAATCTACATTTTCTGGCGATGAAAGCGAAGCAATCCTCGAAGAATGCATCCGTGGAGAAAAAGCCAGCTTGGAAAACTACCGCGAAGTAATGAAAGACAATGATATTCCAGCGTCGACAAAAACCCGTTTAAGTGAGCAGGTTCAAAAAGTTGAAACAATGCTAAACGAAGTAAAAACATTGGAAGATCTTCAATAGGATTCGCTTATTTCAATTTAAAAGACTGCTTCGGCAGTCTTTTTTTTGTTCTATAGTTTGCACAACTTTTCAGCGATAAAGGTCCAGGAAAATCTATTGGCAGCAACTCTGGCGCGATCCGATCTCGCTTCCTCAGAAAAATCCAGTTGAGAAACTTTCGTAAAAAAATTCTCATCATTCAATCCGTTGAAATAAAACCCATTAAAACCGTCTTCCAAAATATGGTCAAGACTCTTCATTTCCGGTAAAACACACATTAGTCCGGTACCCAACGCTTCAAAAATCGAAATGGCGGGGTGGGTATAAACTGCCAGATCGCCGATATTATAGAGTGTGGGCAGATTTTGTCTGGCCTGAAATTCCACATGTCGAAATCTCTTTCCAAGAATCGATTCAGACGCTCGAACAAATTGTTTAGAATAAGCGCTCTGATCAGTTCCGACCAATAGCCAAGCCCAATTTTCTGGCAGTTTTTTGAAAAAATCATGAACTTTTTCGAGGTTTTTTTCAGGAACCACACGGGTGGTGGTAATTACGACGACCTGATCTGCCTGAAATTCCATTTCCAATCTTCCAATATTTCTTTTCCCCGGATCGAAGTGAAATTCTGCCGGCCAAAATCCGAGGCTAATAAAAGTCGTTTGTTGAAGAAGTTTCTCCCGGTATTTTGCAGAAAGCAATCCCG
>JBGTLS010000235.1:0-2328 GCA_041744015.1 Cryomorpha sp.
AAAATCATTTAATTCGGATTTTTTAGATGGTGTTGACATTGAATTGTATTTGATTGAAGACAGCATGGAAGTGCTCATGGAACGAAAAAAAACGGCTGCGGATGGCATGTATCTAATGGATTTTGAGCCCGACAGGGAGTATCGTGTGGTGCTATCGCGGCCCGGATTCTTTTCCAACAGCATTGATGTGGATACCCGCAACCGGACAAAATCCGACACCTTATTCCAAAATGTAGGCCTCAGCGAAATTTCCGGAAGGGCAATCGTGATTGACAATATCCTCTTTGATTTTGATTCAAGCTTACTCACTTCTGAGGCGAAAGCCAGAATCAGCTCGGGCATTCTGAACACCCTGAAAGAAAATCCTCACATCATTGTAGAACTCAGCGCCCATACGGATAACAAAGGAGATGCGGCTTACAACCTCAACCTTTCGCAAGAGCGGGCCGAGAGTGTAACCACTTTCCTCACGGACAAAGGAATTAAGATCAGCCGGTTGGTGGCCAAAGGTTATGGTGAAACCAGACCCATCGCTTCCAATACCAAACCCGATGGAAGCGACGATCCTGAAAGCCGCGCACTCAACCGCCGCACCGAATTTACAATCATCGGGGAACTCGACAGACCTGTTGAAATAGATGACGAAGAAGAGGATTGATCTCATCTTAAGCGCTTTTCCCTGCTTTGAATTTTCCACGGTGTCGTGAATATGTCAGTTCATCCAAAAAATCCGTCGTTTCAGTAAGTCTTTTTTTCCCCTTCTGATTTCCCACTGCACTTTTGGGTCATTCAAATGCAATGACCATGAAGCCTTTTCAACTCGTCTTCCTCATTATTTGTCTTCACACTTACGGGTTTGCTCAGGTGTCCCTTTCGGGAAATGTGAAAGCCAAAAGCGGTGAATCACTTCCCGGGGTTAATTTGTGGATCGAAGGCACGTTTGATGGTGGAACTTCAGACGCGACAGGAAATTTCAGGTTTCAAACTTCAAAAAAAGACAGCCTTGTTCTCGCTGCTTCAGCCGTGGGTTTTACTACTTCCAGGGTTGCCGTTGTTACCCTCTCGGAAATTTCTATCACTCTTCAGCCCAAAGTCAACGAGCTCAACGCCGTTTCGATCACCGCCGGAACCATTGATGTGAGCGACAAAGCCAGTGCCGTGGTGATGCGACCGCTGGACATTCTCACTACGGCCGGTGCAGTAGGCGATATCACCGGAGCACTCAATACCCTTCCCGGCACAGCTACCGTAACCAATGATGGTCGGCTCTTTGTGCGGGGAGGCGACGCTTCCGAAACAGCCATTTTCTTTGATGGTCTGCGCGTTGGCAATGCATATGGTACTTCAACAGCCAATGTGCCTACCCGCAACAGATTCAGTCCGGCGCTTTTCAAGGGTACTTTTTTTAGCACGGGCGGTTATTCAGCCGAATATGGCGACGCGCTTTCTTCTGTATTGTTACTCGAAACGGTCGATAAACCGGTTCGGAATCAAACGGATATTTCAGTGATGTCGGTCGGCGGGGTAGTTTCATCCACCCTTTCGGGAAAAAAACAGTCCATTACAGCCGAGGGTGCCTACCAGAATCTGGCGCCCTATCAGGGGCTGGTGACCCAGGAATTTGACTGGGAAAAAGCGCCTTTGGCGTATTCCGGTCAGGCTGTTTATCGACACCAATTGGGAGCCGATGGAATTATAAAAGCCTTTGTACAGGGATCCAGGAGTGAGATGACCATATGGCAAAAACAACCGGGCGATGAAGGGCGTGGGAGCCGGATCGGGATCGAAAATGATTTTGGTTTCGCCAATGTTACATACAAAAAGCCCCTCAATCAGAAATGGTTATCAGAAGGTGGGGTATCATTTACAAACAACACAGACCGGTTCGAAATCGACCTCAACGAATTTGAAAACAAAGAAAGTCAAGTCCATCTGAAACAGAAATTGACACATTACTTCACAGAGGCTTTGAAAATCAAAGGCGGACTGGAAGTGATTGCGCGGAATTATACCGAAACAGATTTGCGCATTGGACGGAGCCAGGGTTTTGAAGATTTACGCTCTGCTTTATTTGCGGAAGCCGAATGGTTTGTATCCAACAAATTAACCATTCGCGGAGGAATGCGCGGCGCCTTTTACAATGGCCCGGATATTATTTCTCCCGAACCGAGGTTTGCTGCCGCATACAGTCCTTATAAAGGGGGAACCCTATCGTTGGCCGCCGGGCGATTCAGCCAGGTTCAGGATCCCAACATAATTGTGGCGGCCCCGCAAATTGGGCACGCGGAAGCATATCATTATCAGTTGAGTTACCAGCATGGCAACAGC
>JBGTLS010000236.1:0-5739 GCA_041744015.1 Cryomorpha sp.
ACGCTTTCCTGGCGACCAAAATTACTTTCATGAACGAAATCGCCAACTTCTGCGAACTCGTGGGGGCCGATGTGGACAAGATTCGCGCTGGCATTGGTACAGATAGCCGTATTGGCAAAAGATTTTTATTCCCCGGTATAGGTTACGGTGGAAGTTGTTTTCCCAAAGATGTGCAGGCGCTGGTGAAAAGTGGAAGAGATTCAGGCTTTCATTTTGAAATTCTCGATTCTGTATTGAAAGTTAACAACAGTCAAAAACTGGTGATCTTTAAAAAGCTTAACAAATATTTTGGTGGATCAGTAAAGGGCAAACATTTCGCCCTTTGGGGACTCGCATTTAAACCGGATACAGACGATATTCGCGAGGCTCCTGCTTTGTACATGATTGACGCACTGCTGGAAGGAGGAGCCACTGTTTCGGTATTCGACCCGGAGGCCATGGACAATGTTTCTGCGCTGTACGGTGATAGAATCAGCCGTTCAGAAAACATGTATGAAGTTTTGGAAAATGCCGACGCATTGCTAATCGCCACAGAATGGGCTGTTTTTCGAAATCCCGACTTCAATAAAATCGGGCAAATGCTCAATGCAAAAGTGATTTTTGACGGTCGGAATCTTTTTGAAACTGAAAAACTTCGGGAATTGGGTTTCTATTACGAGAGCATCGGACGTGAAACCGTAAATCCAAATTGATGGACAAAAAACGGGTACTCATCACTGGTGCGGCCGGATTTTTGGGTTCACATCTCTGTGATCGTTTTATTGCCGAAGGCATGGAAGTGATTGGCATGGACAATCTGATAACCGGAGATTTGCGGAATATTGAGCACCTTTTTCCGCTGGAAAATTTTACTTTTTTCCACAATGATGTCAGCAACTTCGTGCACGTGCCGGGTCATCTTGATTACATCCTTCATTTTGCCTCGCCGGCAAGTCCCATTGATTATTTAAAAATTCCCATTCAAACCCTAAAGGTTGGATCTCTGGGAACCCATAATTTGCTCGGTTTGGCGAAAGCCAAAAACGCGAGAATACTGGTGGCCAGTACCAGCGAAGTGTACGGCGACCCTGAGGTGCATCCGCAAACGGAATCTTATTGGGGTCACGTGAATCCCATCGGTCCGAGGGGAGTATACGACGAAGCCAAGCGCTTTCAGGAAGCCATCACCATGGCCTACCATCGTTTTCACGGACTCGAAACACGCATAGTCAGAATATTCAATACCTATGGACCGCGAATGAGACTCAACGACGGTCGGGTTTTGCCGGCTTTCATCGGTCAGGCTTTACGGGGAGAAAAATTTACTGTCTTTGGCGATGGGTCACAAACCAGGTCCTTCTGTTATGTCGACGATTTGGTGGAAGGGATTTACAGATTGCTGTTGTCAGATTATACTGAACCGGTCAATATTGGAAATCCGGATGAGATTACCATTCAGGAATTTGCTGATGAGATCATTTCACTCACGGGAGCAAAAATGGGCATCGATTATAAAGAACTCCCCTTCGATGATCCGAAAAAACGCAGGCCGGATATCACACTCGCCCGGGAACTTCTCGGATGGGAACCAAAAGTTTCAAGACGTGAAGGGCTGGATATCACCTTGAAATATTTTCAATCACTCGATCCGGAAGAACTCCATAAAAAGGAGCACAAACATTTCGAAAATTATATCAAACGCTGATGTCATATTTCGCGCACGAAACGACCGTGATTGATCCCGGATGTACCATTGGTGACGGCACGAAAATATGGCATTTTTCTCATCTCATGCCCGGCTGTATTTTGGGAAAAGATTGCAACATCGGTCAGAATGTGGTGATATCGCCGGAGGTCGTTTTGGGCAACAATGTGAAAGTGCAGAACAATGTCTCCATCTATACCGGAGTGACCTGCGAAGATGATGTGTTTTTGGGGCCATCCATGGTTTTTACCAATGTAATCAACCCCAGAAGTGCTGTAAACCGACGCGGGGAATATGCCAAAACCACAGTGCGAAAAGGTGTGTCGATCGGAGCGAATGCGACGATCGTTTGCGGCAATGATATTGGGGAATACGCCTTTATCGGTGCAGGCGCGGTCGTGACAAAAGAAGTGAAACCCTACGCTCTGGTAGTAGGAAATCCCGCCAGGCAAACAGGGTGGATGAGCGAATTTGGCCACAAGCTGGATTTTAAAAACAACGACCGGAGTCAGTGCCCGGAAAGTGGTGACTGGTATGTGCTGTCAAACAATCAAGTGACTAAATTATGATTAATAAACCTGTAAATTTTGCAATTGTAGGTTGTGGTCACATCGGAAAGCGTCATGCAGAAATGGTGCAGCGAAATGAAGAAGCTTCACTGATCGCGATGATGGATATCCGACCAATTGAAGATGTGGATTGCGCCAAATTTGAAGTACCGTTTTACACCGATCTCGAAACCATGTTGAAGGAACATCCTGAGATCGATGTGGTCAATATCTGTTCGCCCAACGGAATGCACGCTTCGCAGTCGTTGCTGGCGCTGAACTACCGCAAACACGTGGTATGTGAAAAACCCATGGGATTGAGTAAGGCCAATTGCGAAGAAGTGATTTTTAAAGCTTTGCAATTAAATAAGCAAGTTTTTTGTGTCATGCAAAACCGCTATTCACCACCTTCTGTTTGGTTGAAAGAAATGATCGATGAGAAGCGTCTCGGTGAGGTTTTTCTTGTAGACATTAACTGTTACTGGAACCGGGATGAACGTTATTATAAAAATGGCAACTGGAAAGGTTCCAAAGATTTGGATGGCGGAACCTTGTTCACCCAGTTCTCTCATTTCATCGACATCATGTACTGGCTTTTCGGCGATATCGAAAATATTGCCGGTCGTTTCGCTGATTTCAATCACAAGGGAATTACAGCTTTTGAAGATACCGGCATTGTTCATTTCGAATTTGTGAATGGGGGTATCGGATCATTGAATTATTCGACATCGATTTATGATCAGAATCTGGAAAGCAGCATGACCATCATAGGCAGCAAAGGCAGCATCAAGGTAGGTGGGCAGTACATGAACAATGTGGAATAGTGTCACGTGGAAAATTACGAACTGCCTGAATTGCCGGAAGCGAGTCCTGCCAACGATTACGGCACCTATAAAGGCAGCGCGGCGAATCACCATTTTGTGATTCAAAACGTGATCGACACCATCAAAAACCGAAACGTGGCCACCACAAATGCCCTTGAGGGATTGAAGGTGGTCGATATTATTGAACGCATTTACAAGGTCCGCGACCTCACAAAATTATAACCATGTACGAAGCATTGCTAAACAAGGAAAAAAAACTGGCTGTTATTGGATTGGGTTATGTGGGACTACCCATAGCCCTGGAATTCGCCAAAAAATTATCAGTTATCGGATTTGACATCAACGCCAACCGCGTTGAAATGATGAAAAACCGGATTGATCCAAGCAATGAACTCAATCCGGAAGATTTCGATGGTTGTGATATCGAATTCACCGCCAATCCGGAAGACCTGAAAGAAGCCAATTTCTTCGTTGTCGCCGTGCCCACTCCGATCGACGTGGGTAACAAACCCGATCTGACACCTGTAATTGGAGCCTCAACCACTGTCGGAAAAGCATTGAAGGCAGGGGATTATGTGGTGTATGAAAGTACTGTTTATCCGGGTTGTACCGAAGAGGACTGTGTGCCTGTTTTGGAAAAAAACTCCGGTCTTCGGTATATCGAGGATTTTAAAGTGGGTTATAGTCCTGAGCGAATTAATCCGGGAGACAAAGAGCACACCTTGCGGAAAATTGTGAAAGTCAGTGCCGGTTGTGATGCCGAATCAGCTGAAATCATCGCAAAAGTTTACGAACTCGTTGTGGATGCCGGCGTGCACCGTGCCTCTTCCATTCGTGTTGCTGAGGCTGCCAAAATCATCGAGAATACGCAGCGCGATGTGAATATCGCTCTGATAAACGAATTGTCAATCATCTTCAACCGGATGAACATCAACACCTATGAAGTGCTGGAGGCCGCTGGCACCAAATGGAATTTTCTGAATTTCAGACCCGGTCTCGTTGGAGGGCATTGTATCGGAGTAGACCCTTATTACCTGACGCACAAAGCCGAAAAGCTCGGTTATCACGCCCAGATTATCAATTCCGGACGATTTGTGAATGACAGCATGGGTGGATATGTGGCAAAACAGACAGTGAAAAAAATCATTTCACAGGGTAAGAATATCCAGGGTGCCCGGGTACTGATCATGGGAGCCACTTTCAAGGAAAATGTAAGTGACATTCGCAATTCAAAAGTGATTGATACCATTCGTGAACTCGAATCATTTGGGATTTCGGTAGACGTAATCGATCCGCATGCAAGTGCGGTGGAAGTGAAAGCCGAATATGGATATAGCCTGATCAAGGAGCCCAATCCACGCTACGATGCAGTGATTGTTGCAGTTAACCATGCCGATTACATGGGTCTGCCTGAATCTTTTTTTGCCAATATTCTCACTGAGAAAGCGGTATTTGTTGATTTGAAAGGCATTTACCGCAATAAAATCAAGGAGTTTACCTACTGGAGTTTATAAACCTGCCGAGGAAGTTTCAAAATTGCGGTCCACACGTTTGAAAAGCCCCTGTAGTACTTTTCCCGGTCCGACTTCCACCGCCTCTGTGGCACCGTCAGCGAGCATATTTTGCATGGTTTGCGTCCAACGCACCGGAGCAGTCAATTGGGCAATCAGGTTTTTTCGAATCATGTCGGGATCCTTCATGCCTGTAGCCACTACATTTTGATAGATCGGACATATGGGCTTTCCTATCGCGGCAGCTTCGATGGCCTTGGCCAGTTCCATGCGGGCAGGCTCCATCAAAGGTGAATGAAAAGCCCCTCCTACAGAGAGCAACGTAGCTTTTCGGGCACCCGCTTCAATCATTTTTGCGCAAGCGCGATTTACCGCTTCCACTTCGCCACTGATAACGATCTGACCAGGGCAATTATAATTTGCAGGTACGACGATTCCTTCTGTTTCGCTACAAATTTTTTCTGCTGTTTCATCATCCAGGGCAAGAATGGCAGCCATGGTGCCATCCGCCATTTCACAGGCTTTCTGCATGGCGTTGGCCCGTTGAGACACAAGTTTCAGTCCATCCTCAAAACCCAGTGCACCGGCCGCTACCAGTGCCGAAAATTCGCCCAGACTGTGTCCGGCTACCATTTTTGGAGCGAAATTCTCGCCCAGGAGTTTAGCCATAATCACCGAATGGAGATAAATGGCAGGTTGGGTGACATTGGTTTGACGCAAGTCTTCTTCAGTCCCTTCAAACATGATATCAGTGATCCGAAATCCCAGTTGTTCGTTGGCGATTTCAAACATACCCTGAGCTACTTGAGAAGATTCGTAAAGATCTTTACCCATTCCTGGAAATTGCGAGCCCTGTCCGGGAAAAATATATGCTTTCATATGGGGGAGGTTAAGGGTGCAAGTTTACGGATTTCAGTTTGTGTGAAAAAACGAATCCGCAAAGTCTGCACTTTGCGGATTCAATAAGATATTCGGAATCAAATAATTAATTCCTGTTTCCTAAAAATCGAAGCATGAACAGGAAGAGGTTAACAAAATCGAGATAGAGGTTCAGTGCTCCCATGAGAGCCAGTTTTGTACCTTCTTCACTCCGCGCATCAACCTGCATACCGATTCTCTTGATTTTCTGCATGTCGTAGGCAGTGAGTCCGGTGAAGATCAATACGCCGATG
>JBGTLS010000237.1:0-4710 GCA_041744015.1 Cryomorpha sp.
GTAAAACCCAGATTCTGGGCCTCAGCCTCGGCGTCCTTCACCTGTTGCTGATACCAGGCCGCATTTTTATAACTGCGATAAAATTTTCCATACTGTCCCGTAAAATCTTCGTGGTGGAGGTGGAGCCAGTCGTATTTGGGCAATTCCATTCGGATGATTTCCGCGTCGTATATGATGTCATAAGGAATTTCAGCGTACGTCATAACAAGGGTAACGGCATCATCCCAGGGCATTTTCGATTTGGGCGAATACACCGCAACTTTCGGCGCTTTTTCGAGTTTGACGGTTTCCATGTTCGACTCGGGATCTGCTATCTCGCGCAAAATGGTATTCGCCTGTACGTCAGCGATGAGCTGATAGGTCACACCGCGAATGATGCATTCCTCCTCGATGGTTTTGTACTGATCGATGAGAAAACTTCCACCCTTGTAATTGAGCAGCCATTGAACCTCAATCTCATTGTTGAGCACCCAATAAGCGATTCCGTATGCTTTGAGGTGATTTTTCTGTGTCTCATCCATCGGGATAAAAATGCGTGCGGCATTTGCCGATAAGGCAGAAAAAAGTAAAACTGAAAATATAAACGAGGGAAGCAAACCTTTAAAAAGGCGCGTCTTCATTCTCTTTGCTGAAAAAATCGGAGTCATCATTGTCATTCATTCTCGACTGCATGGTAATGGTTTTGAACCGATCAAAATCCGGATTTTCCGCTTGATCTGATGTGTCGCCATAACTCTTGTCCAGGTTCTCAAATTTCGCGAAATCTTTTACAAATTTCAAGGAAACTGTTTCAAGCGCGCCATTTCTGTGCTTGGCGATGATCACCTGCCCGATATCGGCGTTCGAATTCCCGTTTTCATCTTCCATGATGTCGTAATACTCGGGCCGGTAGAGAAAAGATACAATGTCGGCATCCTGCTCTATCGCACCCGATTCACGCAGGTCGGAAAGCATCGGGCGTTTATCGCCACCGCGGGTTTCCACGGCACGACTCAGCTGCGACAAGGCGAGGATAGGTATGTTCAATTCTTTTGCAATCGTCTTAATAGAACGCGAGATCATACTGATTTCTTGTTCACGGTTGCCACCTTTGTCACTTGCGGCGGTCATAAGTTGCAAATAATCGATGATAATGATAGCAATATTGTGTTTCGACTTCATCCGGCGTGCCTTGGCGCGCAGTTCGAAAATGGACAACGAGGGCGTGTCGTCGATATAAATCGGGGCTTTGCTCAGCTTTTTGAGACGGGTGTGCAATTGGGTAAACTCGTGATCCTCCAGGTTTCCCTTCCGGATTTTCTCACCGCGTATACCGGTTTCACCGGAAATAAGTCGGTTGACGAGCTGAACTGAAGCCATCTCCAGGGAAAAAATTGCCACGGGAATGTTGAAATCCACTGCGATGTTGCGCGCCATGGAGAGTACGAAAGCCGTTTTTCCCATACCCGGCCTTGCGGCAATAACGACCATGTCGGAATTTTGCCAACCGGCAGTCACCCGGTCCAGGGCCGTAAAACCGGAAGGAACTCCGCTCACCCCATCGACGTTTTTCTTCGCTTTTTCAATGTTTTCAATCGCGATTTTCAGGATGTCGCTCATCTCGGAGTAGTCTTTCCGGATGTTGCCCTGGGCCACGGTAAACAGGTCCTGCTCAGCGCGGTCGAGCAATTCAAATACGTCGGTGCTTTCTTCGTAAGCCTCCCGAATGGTGTCGGAAGAAATACGGATAAGTTCCCTCAAAATGTGTTTTTGGGCGATAATCCGTGCGTGAAACTGAATATTTGCCGAACTTGCAACCCGGTTGGTCAGAAAGCTGATGTAATAGGCGCCTCCGACAAGATCGAGATGACCGCGCTTGCGCAATTCTGCGGTGACAGTCAGAATGTCAACGGGTTCAGATTTTTGAAAAAGATATTGAATGGCATCAAAAATCTTTTGGTGGGCGTCCCGGTAAAATGATTCTGGTTTGAGAATGTCGATGACATCGTTCAATGCATTTCGCTCCAGCATGAGTGCCCCAAGCACCGCTTCTTCCAAATCATTGGCCTGTGGGGGGATTTTGCCCAGTTCATTGTTTTGATAAGGAGTATTGGCGCGGGTAGCCCGTCGACTTTCGGGCTTTTTTGGCGAAATTTCGTTCATGGATCAAAGATACAACAGTGGAACGCGCATGACAGAAATACCTTGTAAAGGCATATGAAAAGTTTTCATCGGCAATGTTTAAAACGTGTGGAAAGCTTCCCAATTGGGTTGTTTATCATGTTGTTGGCTGCTGTATTTGTAGGCTGTAAGGAAGACGAAGATGAAGAATCCCCAAAAGTTTTCATGGAAATGCCCATCGAAAACCAAACGGTGATGTCGGTGGATACTTTTGAAGTTCGGGCCCGGATTTCCGACAACAATCAGGTGACGTATGTCGAAATTGATCTGCTCAATCAGAATTTTGCGACGGTGATTTCCAAACAGCGATTTCCTGTTTCCGGCAGTGATTTTACTTTTTCCACCGATTTTATGCTCAATGCCCCATTTCTCGAACCGGGTCCTTATTATATCAATGTTCGCGCTTTCGATGGTAGGAATACAGGTTCCGGCTTTCGCCAAATAAACGTCGCTTCTATACCCCGCACCCTCGAACAGATGATTCTGGTCACAGGCTCCGCTTTCAACGTCCGGGTGCTTACGCGCATAGGCAATTCGACCTGGCAGGAGAGGCTGCAACTCCAAATGGATTACGCAGGGGCAGCGCTCAACTTTCGTCAAAATCTTCTTTCCATTGCAGGTGGTACCATTGGCGATGCCGTTTTTTACAATACGGGAGATTTTGAAGTTCACAGCGCGGTTCCCGGACTGGGTTCTTCCTCTTTTCCGTATTTTGCCGGGGTGGAATATGACCCTGTATCAGAGGAGTTTTTGCTGATGCAAAACGAACCGCGCCTCCGGACTTTTGACAAAAACGCATTCGGAATCACAGGATTTCCCCTCCAGGAAAACCATCGACCTCATGACATTTTTGATGTGGCCGATCATTATTTCATCGTTGAAAAGCCAATCACCAACCCAAACTACATTCTCACCAAATATGCCAGGCCGGGACTGCTGCTTTCCGCCATTGCAACAGATGGACCGGTGCGCGGTGTTTTTGAAAAATCAGACAATGAGCTTTTCGTTTGGGTGGCAGCAAACGATCAGGTTCAGTTGAGAATTTTGAATCTGACCACCAATGTGCTTTCAAATCCCTACGAGCGCAATGGCGAAACGCTGTATGACGTTGTTCAGGTCGCTCCTAATACTTTTGTGTTTTCGACTTCTCAAGGCCTGTACCGGTACAGTTACTCAAATGGGGGCACTTTGGTTTTGAATTCCGGAATCACAGCCGAAAAGCTCTTTTTCGAAAACCTGTCTGAAACGGTTTATGCCATTACTGGTCAGCAATTGCACCGGTTTACACCGATGGGAGATTTGATCGGAACAGAAGATTTTCCTCAGCCCTTGAAATGGATTGGATTTGATTACAACCGTTAAGCTACTTCGCCCATGTCGGCGAACTTTTTAATGCGGGCAGTGACGCGTTTTGAAGGATCCATTTTTTCGAGTTTTTCCAGATTTTTCAGAATGGCCTGTTTCACATTTTCGAAAGCCACTTCTTTGTCGTTGTGGGCACCTCCAAGGGGTTCTTTGATAATCCCGTCGATGAGTTTGTTTTTCAACATATCGGTACTTGTGAGCTTGAGCGCTTCAGCAGCCTGCACTTTGTGATCCCAGTTTCGCCAGAGAATTGTCGAACAATTCTCGGGTGATATCACAGAATACCAGGAATGTTCGAGCATTAGTACTTTATCTCCCACGCCTATTCCAAGTGCCCCACCTGAGGCGCCTTCACCGATTACAATGCAGATTACCGGCACCCTGAGTTTGGCCATTTCAAAGAGATTTCGCGCGATTGCTTCACCCTGTCCACGCTCTTCCGCTTCCAATCCGGGAAATGCACCCGGGGTGTCAATCAGGGTTATGACTGGTTTACCAAATTTCTCGGCCATTTTCATCAAACGCAAAGCTTTGCGATAACCTTCCGGATTGGGCATTCCAAAATTTCGGTATTGCCGCATTTTGGTGTTGATCCCTTTTTGCTGGCCGATAAACATCACCTGTTTTCCATCGATGGTGCCAAATCCGCCCACCATGGCCTTGTCGTCCTTCACAGTGCGATCGCCGTGCAATTCAATGAAGGAACCTTTGGAGAGATAGTCGATATAAGCCAGTACATAGGGTCTTTCGGGATGTCGGGAGACCTGTACGCGTTGCCAGGGAGTGAGATTTGAATAGAGTTTCGTGCGCGTTTGAACGATTTTTTTCTCAATGTCCCGGATGGATTTAGACATATCGACATCGCCTTGCAGGGCAATCTCCTTTGTCTTGTCAAGTTGCTCCATCAGGGCGCCAATCGGCTCTTCAAAATCCAGTAGTATCGGCATAATCTGATTGAAATTAAGTGGCGAAAGGTAAGACTAATTTGAGAAATGAGAACAGAGTCATTTTGGAGGTATCAAGACAGGGATTCCGGCGATGGCTGCCAATTGGGTATGAAAAAAGACCAAAAGCTTCAGAATACCCTTTTTATTTCGGGTCAATTTCAAGGTGGAAGGAGAATAACTGAAGTTTCGTAAATTGATTTTAGACGGATGGGACGAGGTGAACAGACCAATGCATGAT
>JBGTLS010000238.1:0-3857 GCA_041744015.1 Cryomorpha sp.
CCGAAGCAACTGGCTTCGGGCCGTGGTACTCGGTGCCAATGACGGTATATTATCCACAGCAAGTCTGGCCATCGGTGTGGCTGCGGCGAGCGATTTCAGACCGCCAGTGGTATTGGCTACAGTGGCTGGACTGGTTGCGGGAGCGCTTTCCATGGCCGCTGGAGAATTCGTATCTGTCAGTTCCCAGACCGATATTGAAACAGCCGATATCGAGCGCGAAAAACAGGAATTGCTCGATATGCCGGAAACAGAAATGTTCCGACTTGCTGAAATCTACGAGAGCAGGGGCCTGAAAAAAGAAACAGCTTTGATCGTTGCCAAAGAGCTCACAGAATACGACGCTCTTGGAGCCCACGTGCGCGATGAATTGGGTTTAAACCAAATGAATCAGGCCAAACCCATACAGGCTGCCTTTGCTTCTGGAGCTTCATTTACCATAGGCGGATTGTTACCACTGCTGGTGGTACTGTTCATGCCTTTTAGAACGCTTGAATATTCGCTTTATGCTTTTTCAATTCTTTTCCTGATATTTTTAGGTGCCCTTGCGGCAAAAATTGGTGGTGCCGGTATTCTGAGAGCGATACTGCGTATTACTTTCTGGGGTACCGTGGCCATGGGACTTACGGCGCTGGTGGGTTATTTATTTGGCATCAGTATGACATAGAAAATGATCTGCAATTTATTTTGTATTTAATTTTATGCAGTTCAAAAATTTACACATGAAGAGCAAACCATTACACCCGTGTAAATTTGCAAATCATTGAACAAATTGACGATTGTGTCGTTCAATTGGCATTAAAAAAATTATTTCAGATCTGCGTCAATGAATAAAAAACTTATTAAAATAGCACGAATAGGCTTTGTCGCCAAAGGGATGGTTTTTGCCATCATCGGGTGTCTGGTGCTCCTTGCAGCCGTGAATATTGGCAATGACAAGCCTGGATTGGTGGAGGTTATGGAGTTTCTCGATGAACAGCCTTTCGGCAAAATACTGCTCCTGGCGATGTCAGCAGGCCTTACCTGTTATGCCATCTGGAAATTTATCGAAGCCATCAAAGATCCCGAAAACAATGGAAATAGTTGGAAAATGCTTTTTCAAAGATTTTCTTTTTTTATGATGGGTCTTACCTTTCTCGGATTGGCCATTCTCGGGGTTTTACTATTTATCGGCTCAGATCTTTTCAGTTCCGGTTCTTCAGGCACAGATGAAGCCAGGCAAATTCCATTTCTCGTCACAAATACCGGACTCGCGCTGCTTGGCATAGCAGGAATTGTGACAGCCATCATCGGTATCGGTATGTTTGTAAAAGCGTATAAGGCTGATTTTGCTGAATCGTCAGACCTTGAGTCCATGCACGACAAAAAGCGGCTGCAGGGGATTAAAACCACCGCCAAAGTCGGTATGACGGCACGCGCTTTCATATTTCTGATTATTGCATATTCGCTGATGCAGGCTGCTTTTACGTCCAATCCGGATGAAATCAAAACGGCGGACGAAGTTTTTTCGTTTATTCAGGATTCTCCATTTGGTGCATGGCTGCTCGCCCTAATGGGTCTGGGAATAATGGCCTTCGCTTCTTACATGTTTCTGCTGGCAAAATACAGGAAATTCGGGGATGATGGAAAAAAGGGATAAATCAGAAACTCAACCTTTTTAAGAAATCTCCTGCACAGTCGTTTACAGTTCTTCCTGAAAAGGTATTATTCTATTATCTCATACTGTATCGGCTTAAAACTCCCCCCATTGCTATCTTCTGCTGAGCAGGCCGTCATTCCCACAATCAAGTCCATTTTAGCTTCAAGCAAAAGATAATCTCCAGGTTTGGATTTGGGAGGTAAAACCGAAATTTTCCCATTATCATCCACCACCACATTCATAAAAACATTGAACGCATTTGGCAATTCATCGACACTGATGCCAAAAGGCGCGAGGTTGTCTGCAAGATTTTGCAGGCAACTGGGGTGGTAGCCTTCGTAGCGGTACATGATTTTAAAAGTTTCGGCGCTGCATGGGGCGAGCAGGAAGTCGTTGTTTCCATTCGAGTCCTCCAGAATTATTGCCATTATCCGGCTCCTGTTGCTCCAAAGTGAATTGCCTTTCGTAATGCGAATGGTTTCTTCAAAATCCAGGGTTTTGCCGGAGGAAAGCTTTTCTCCTTTATCGTCTGCATTAAACAGGAGCAAATCGCTCACCTGACTTCCTTTTGGATCGGTAATTTTGAGCTTTTGACCTTTTTTCAAAATAAAAGCAGCGCCAGTTTGGGGGGCAATTATATCTGTGCCGGTTTTGTTGGAATTCACACCCTTCATGATTTATTTTTTACTGGCCAGAAACGGACATTTCCACGATGCATCCACCTTTCTTCCGCTGTATTGTCGCGCTTCGCTTGCTTGTCCAAAGTCTTGCAACATGGGATTGACTGATCCGTTTTTCATACGGTCCCGTTGACGAATGCGGTCACGGGTTTTTTTGTACACCTTCATATTGCGCAGTTTTTCAAACTGACTGTGAAGATTAAAAACTACAACCGGATATGGAAATCGCCGCGCATCACGCGAACTGTTCGGGTGCATTCCCACGATGTAAAATGCCTCTCCAAAAATGCTGAAGCTGAAATGTTCCGATTCTGCGTCCGAACTCACCGATTTATCCCAGGGTTTTGGATCGGCCTCGTGGATATCCTGTAGAAATTTCCACAATACTTTTTCAAAACGAACCTCATCCATCGGCTGAGGTGCTTCGAAAGCAATGGCCATACTGGCAAAATTCCCTGGATTGTTTTTGGTTTCGGCAATGTAAATTTTCAGTTTGGTGAGAATTTTTTTAATTGTATCGGAATCATTCAAATCGGCAACGGTATGGACCTGAAGACTATCTGACCGCATGGAACTTTGAGCCATGATACAAGGATGATCTGATTCGAGAATAAATTCCCGGAAGGAATCCTTTACCTCAACACTTTTGGTTTTCAAATTTTGTGATGCTATCATAGCGTGTGAAATGAGATAGTTCCCTACTTCCCTTCGATATGTGCAAATATCAGGCACAGGAGAATATTCTGACTTTTCAGCCTTTCTGTGGAAAGTAAGTATTTGAAATTAAAACCATCACACTTGATTCTTTCATAAATTCTGTATATTTAAATTAAAAAACTGTTGTGGAAGTTTATCGGCAGTATGAACTTGGGAATGCCCCAGTTTGTTTTTCCTTAAAGTTGTTGCATTCAGCTGATAAACTCATAAAATTCTGCAATTTTTAGAAACCTGAAATCCAAACAGGATTCTGCATCGTTGTTATCTCAAACAATTAAACTATCATATTATGAAAAGATTTACAAATCTCTGTTTAAGTCTGCTGGCGATATTGCTTGCAGGCGGCGCTTTTGCCAACCATCTTTCGGGCAGTCTTCTTTTTTCTGCCCGGTTTAGCGGTGCCAATGAAGTACCGACTGTAGATACCGACGCGACTGGCGTTGGCGGATTTTTTATCAATGCCGCCAAAGACAGTTTGTGCATCACCATTTCTGTAAATGGATTGAGTGGCCCCATCACCGGCGCCCACATTCATACAGGTATGGCTGGCGTAAATGGTCCCGTACTGGTGGACTTTACCAATTCCGTAATGGGAAATAAAATTCAAGCCACTGTCACTGGCGCAGCACTCACCCCAGAACTCATCACAGCCATGCTCGAAGGGAGTCTTTATTTCAATATTCACACGGAAGAAAATCCAGGTGGAGAAGTTAGAAGTCAAATTGCACTCGAAGCGGATCTGGCATTCCACGCCATGTTGAGCAGCATGCAGGAAGTACCCCCTACGGATACGGAAGCCACCGGACTTGCCACTTTCAACCTGA
>JBGTLS010000239.1:0-7109 GCA_041744015.1 Cryomorpha sp.
ACATCACCCTGCCTTCCGATGCCTTCCACAAACCTTGAAAAAACGAATTCATAACCGTAATCATTGGCCACACAAGAGATGTGAGAAGGATCAGAAATTGAAATTGCTGCCATCGACTTCCGATCATCGCGGTAACGGCCGCTGAGCTCTTCTGCAAAATGCATGGCATCGCACATGGACCCGCCATTTCCGCAGGAGATAACTTTGCCTCCATTTTTTAGGGCCGCTACCATCAGCGATCCGGCAGCTTCGATGTCCTCAATTTTAGATGGATCGTTGGCGAATTTTTGAAGAAGTGCCAGGGCTTCTTTGAAATGAAGTGAAACGGCAGAAGGCATGGGTGTAAATTTGGGTGAAATGTACAATTATAAAGCTATCCGCTGGAACATTCGGTGCGAAAATGCGTTTGGCTTCGCCCTTGAAATTATTCCAATCCTGTAAAATAATCATCCAAAAATTCGAGTCGTAAATCCATGAATTGCTTCATGATCTCAATTTCATTTTCAAAAGTGGACGAATCGAAATAGGCTTCCGCATTGACCGGCCAAAGTGTGAAGTTGGCAGTGAGATGAGGCTCAATAATCTCCAGGTTTTTCGCGATCATTTCATCGAAGTGTGGTCTGGAAAACAGACCAGACCTGCGAAGCGAAAAGTAGCGGTCAGATAATTTTTTGCTGTAATCCCTGGCATTGGTTTCAAGCAATCTGCGAAGCAAAACGTTGCGCTCGATGCCATCATGCCGCTCATTCATATTCATTTCATTATCACCATCCCGTCCGAAACTGTGATCGTAATCCCAAATAGCAAATCTGAAAGGGGTGTCGGAATTCTGCTTGTAGAGGTAGAAATTTTTCATGACCCCATCGCCGTTGTTTGAAAAACGGATAATGAGGTGCCAGTCGATCACATTTTCAATATCGAACCAGTAACCAATAGAATCCACAAAAACGCTGTCAGAAGCGTTGAACAGAAAATCACGACAAGCCTGAAGGTAAACGGATTTGTCCGATTTTTCCTTGTCCGGAAATTTTTGGTGAAAGTAATTGTCGGCATCCTGGGGTTTTATCGAGTCCTTGTAAAAGATAGGCGGGTCTTTAAAAATCATCGCCAGAGAGTCATCTTTTTTCATTTTCAGACGCGTACCGTCCATGCGCTCCATCAGAATGTACAATCCCTGATAAACCCCATTTTCCGATGCATTCACATATGCGCACCGTGGAGCGATGCGCTCACTGGACATTTCCCGAAAGAGGTCGTAGGATATTTTATGGCGCATAAATGTTTTGTCGATATATCCCGCATTCAGAATCCAGTCATTGTCCTTTGGCAAACCAGCCAATGACCGGTGTTCGTCGAGTTTGAAAGTGAAAGAATGTTTGTAGAATCCGCTGGAATATCCGCCCCGCAACTTAATGACACCGGGGAGATTTTCTGTTTCTGACTGATCCGTATAGCCAAGGGTGAAAGGGAGTTTTTCGTGCCAGGAGAATTCGTCTGTTGATTGAAGATCCAAATGTGGAAGTGACTTCTCTGAACTACAACTGAAAAAACTGAATAATACTGAGAGCAGCGCAATAATCCGCATGTTGGAATTCATAATGTGGGAAATCAAAAAATGAATGGAAATCCCGAAAGGTCAGAAATTACTGCCGTACCGGCAAATGTAAATTCCCGGGGAAATAAACCGGGTCGCATATTTATCTAATTTTAGCCAGATGAAATTTTTGGAAATGGAGGATCAAAAACTCAGATGGGGCATCATCGGCGCGGGAATCATTGCACATAAAATGGCCGGTGCGCTTCAGTTGAGCGCGGATAATTTATTGATTTCTGTGGCCTCAAAAACCCAGGAAAAGGCACTGGAATTTGCCAAAACATTTGGGCTTGCAAAGGCTTGTACATATTCCGAAGTTGTAAATGATCCGGAAATCGATGTAATCTACATCGCCACCACCCACAATTTTCACTTTGAAAATGCCTTACTGGCGCTCCAAAGCGGAAAGCATGTTTTAATAGAAAAGCCGTTTACAGTCAATGCACTTCAGGCTGCAGAACTCGTAACGCTCGCCCGGGAAAAAAAGCTGTTTTTGATGGAGGCCATCTGGACGCGGTTTTTGCCTTCGGTGCAACTGCTTCGAACCAAGCTTCGCGAGGGCATCATCGGAGAAGTGAAAATGATCAATATTACTTTTGGCGGGTTTGTTTCGCCGCGGTACGAAATCCGCCTCAATTCACCCGAACTCGCCGGGGGCGTGACTTTGGACATGGGAATTTACCCCATCACTTTTGCCACGTATTTACTTGGGGAAATGCCGGTTGAAGTGAAATCCATGGCGAGAATGAGCCATCTGGGCGTGGACGAAGTTGTAATGTACATGTTCCGTTTTTCATCGGGTTGTTTCGTTCAGGTGGCCACGAGTTTCAATCTGCTGATGAAAAACGAAGCACTCATTTATGGTATGAAAGGCTATATTGAGTTTCCCAATTTTCAGACCGGAGACAGGTATACCATTCACCAACACAGTGGAACCAAAACCATAGAAAGATCACAGGAAATTCACGAGCCCAACCATGAAAACGGATTCGTGTATCAGGTCGCTGAAGTAGCCCGTTGTATTCGTACAGGATTGATGGAAAGCCCCATTATCCCGCTCGATGAAACGGTAGCCACCATGAAATTGATGGACGCCATGCGGGCGGAGTGGGGGTTGAAGTATCCTTTTGAGTAAAATTGATTCTGAATCAAGGACTGCATGGGCTTCCGGGAAACACGTTCATTAAATAGAAAAGGCCAGACAGTTAACTAAAACAGAAGAAATTAGCGTGTTTCTGAGAAAAACGGAGTGTCAATGACTAGTTTTGTAGTGAAGGTGACGATCTGATAACGAACGCTGTGCAGTCAAGAGCCGTTTGCAGGACCGAAATTAAAACGACATAAGCATGGACTATGAAATTGAAAAATTGCTTTTCAAAGATCTCGCTCAGATCATTGAACAAGGCAAAAACCAGGTAGCAAAACAAGTCAATGGAATTCTCACCCTGACCTACTGGCAAATTGGGAAGAAAATAAGTGACCATATTTTACAAAACGAAAGAGCGGAATATGGGAAGCAGGTCGTAGCCACAGTGGCCAGCCAATTGGAACAACGATTTGGCAGAAGTTATACTTTGCGTAACGTGCGCAGAATGATGCAATTTTCTCAGGAGTTTCCGGATTTAGAGATTGTGTCACCACTGGTGACACAATTGAGTTGGTCTCATTTTGTAATATTGTTTGGCGTTAAATCCAAAGATGCCAGAAACTTTTATGCTCAACATGCCTTAGAAGAAAGGTGGAGCAAACGAAATTTATTATTTCAAATAGAACGCAAAGCTTATGAACGAAACGAAATAGCCAATTTGCAGGTTGCCGGAGATATATCAGAAATCCACAACACATTCAAAGATCCATACTTTCTGGATTTTTTGGGGTTGAAAGATGGTTATCTGGAAAACGATATAGAAGAGGCCATTCTAAAAGAATTGGAATTGTTCATTTTGGAGTTGGGTAATGGATTTGCCTTCGTGGAACGTCAAAAACGCATAATCATTGATGGCGAAGATTTCTATCTGGATTTGTTGTTTTTCCACCGCAAACTTAAAAGATTGGTGGCCATAGAACTGAAATTGGGCAAATTCAAAGCTTCGTACAAAGGTCAGATGGAACTCTACCTTCGATGGCTGGATAAATATGAAAAGCAGGAAAATGAAAACACGCCAATCGGACTCATTCTCTGTGCCGAAAAGAGCAACGAACAAGTCGAATTACTCGAAATGAATAAAGGCGGAATTATGGTAGCCGAGTACTGGACAGATTTACCACCCAAAAAAGAATTAGAGCAAAAATTACATTCGCTGATGATCGAGGTAAAAGCGAGAATCCAGGAAAGAAAGGAATTGGGCCTTTGAAACGGTTTCCGTTACTAACCGTCGTCTATCTTTAATTGTTAGTTTCCTTAAATTTTTCAATTCCCTTTTTCAACCAATTCACATACTTCTCAACATCAGTATCATATGCAGTTGATTCGTGCAATGGAATGAGGCTATCATGTCCAACAAAGACATATAATGGTTGAGAATTATTCTGAAAATGTTTTATTTGAAATTCGTGCCATTTGTTTCCAACCGTCCTGATTCTCTTACCTGTTACTTTAGAAGTATATTGTTCATCTTCATCTAGTTTCTTTCTTTCATCTACATAGAGAGATATGAGTACGACATCATTGCTCAGGATACTTAAAACTCTGGGATCACTCCAAACCTGTTCTTCCATTTTACGGCAATTTACGCATGCCCAACCTGTAAAATCCAATAAAACAGGCTTATTTACTTCTTTTGCATAAGCAAGTCCGGTTTCATAATCGTGGAAACAATTCAGACCGTGCGGACAATGTTCGGGATCAGATCCTTTAGGAATTTGGGCATTTTGAGTAGTAAATATTGCTGTTGAACCACCTATACCATTTGGAGATTCACTATAAAAGGAAGGTGGAGGGAAACCACTAATCAATTTCAATGGAGCACCCCACAAGCCTGGAATTAAGTATAAAGTAAAACTAAGTGTGAATACACCCAACAACATTCTACCTACACCCAGATGCGTTGGCTTGCTATCGTGTGGCATTTGGAAAAAGCCAAATAGGTAGAGAGCCATCGCAAGAAAGACTGCTATCCAAATTGCTAGAAATATTTCTCTTGGTAACAGGTTTGCTTGCAATACCAAATCAGCATTTGAGAGGAATTTGAAGGCCAGCGCCAATTCAAGAAACCCCAACACAACTTTGACTGAATTCAACCATCCACCAGATTGCGGCAAACTATTTAGCCAAGACGGAAAGGCGGCAAAAAGACCAAACGGAAGCGCTAAACCAATCCCAAATCCAAACATACCAAGGGTAAGTGCACTTGCACCACCATCAGATGACAGGACGCTTCCCAGTAATGCACCTAACAACGGCCCTGTACAGGAGAAACTTACAAGCACAAGAACAACTGCCATAAAGAATATACCGATGAAACCGCCTACGTCTGATGCCTTATCCGCCTTATTGATCCAACTTGAGGGAAGTGTTATCTCAAATGCTCCAAAGAAACTTATTGCAAAAACAACGAAAATCAAAAAGAAAAAAATGTTGAGATAGACATTAGTCGATACTTCATTTAGAATATCGGGGCTTACGCTTTCGAAAATATGAAAGGGAACGCTCAGCAAGACATAAACTGCTATTATGCTGAAACTATATATTAGAGCGTTCCTAATTCCTTTAGCCTTCGTTTTACTTTGTTTTGTAAAGAAACTTACAGTCATAGGAACCATGGGGAATACACAAGGAGTGAGTAGGGCAGCGAATCCACCCAGGAAGCTGAGCAACAATATTCCCCAGTTTCCAGATTCCGAATCATCTTCATTAGTTGATTCAATTTGCTTTTCAACCACTCCCCGTTCCAGTTCAAAGGAAAAATCAACATCTTCTGGTGAAAGACACTTTCGATCATCACAAGCAGTATAGGTTAAATACCCCTTCACTGTGAAAGGTTCCTTTGAATTCTTGATGATTTTCTGAACCAGGCGCGCCTTGTCGGAAAAATAAACCACATCCATTTCAAAAATGGAATCGTACTTTTCTTTTGCGTCCAGTTCGTCCGCGTCGCCTTCGCGCACATAATCCGTGGTTTCATCATACGTAAACCCGAGCGCACCCATCCCATCCATCACATCCGCGTGCTGGGAATACATGTGCCAACCGGCATCGATGTTCACGTCGAACACCAGTTCTGCCGTGGAATCGTTTTCGTTTTGAATGCTAAAAGTCCAGGATGCCGGAATGATTATGCCATCGGAAACTCCGCCGGTTTGGATATTGATTTGCCCTGCACTGTTGAATCCGGTAAAACCTGTACCAGATTCTTCCTTGGTTTTTTCCGGCTGTTCTTTTTGGGTATCACTTGCTGCTCCTTTCACGCGAATATCAAACTCCACGTCCTCCGGCGGAAGGCACATCTGATCATTGCAGACCATGAAAGTGAGGAAACCTTTGACATTGAAGTTTTTTTCGGATTTCCTGGCGATGGTTTGGATGAAGGTCGCCTGATTGTCGAAATAATTCAGGTCCATCCCGAAATTCGGGTCGTATTCAGTTTTGAATTTGCCCTGTTTTACCGCGCCTTTTTTCGCGAAAGCGGCAGACGGCTCGAGGGTAAAAGATGTGGGAATGGGGCCATCATCCGAAGGCAGGGTGGTGGCGTATACATGCCAGCCACTTTCAATGGCCGCGATAAACCGGATTTCGGCTTCCGTATCTGACGTTTCTTTTACTTCAAATTTCCATGAAACAGGCTCGTAAACCTGCGAAAAGCCCTGTATCAAAATGGCGAAAAGAGCCAGACTCAGGGTGAAAAATACTTTGATTTTCAACATGAAAAACGGGGGTCTATATTCAGCCTGCAAAGCTACTCAAATTGAAAAAGGAATGTTAAAATTCCAACTTAATTCTTGTAAGCCTATCTACAGAAATTCGATTTCCTCACCAATTTTTAAACCAAATTTTTTGCGCGCCATAGCCGACGTAAGATAGAATATGGGGGTATCCAAAAGGGCAATCAAAACCTTGAAAAGAAATCCATTGAAGAACAAAAGGAAAAAAAGTTCCCACGGAATCGCTCCAAAAGCGCATAAAAGTAGTAAAACAACGCATGTGTCAACCAATTGCGAAGTGATGGTCGAAAAATTGTTGCGCACCCAAAGCATCTTCCCTTTCGTAACGCGTTTCCAGAAATGGAACAACCGGATATCAATGAGTTGAGCCAAAAGATAAGCCACCATAGATGCTGTAAGCGCGAGCCCGGTATATCCGAAGACCTTAGAAAACGTTGCGTCATCTACCGGAGAATAGCTGGTAGCCGGCGCCAGGTCTGCGAGTAACACAATTAGAAATACAAATAATGTAGCGAAAAGTCCGGCGAAAACGACGAAGTTGGCTTTTTTGCGCCCGTAAATTTCACTGATAATATCGGTGATTAAAAAAGTGAGTGGATAGGGGATGATG
Source organism: Cryomorpha sp. (assembly GCA_041744015.1). Classification (GTDB taxonomy): domain Bacteria; phylum Bacteroidota; class Bacteroidia; order Flavobacteriales_D; family Cryomorphaceae; genus JBBQZU01. The sequence goes on from JBGTLS010000239.1 coordinate 7,086, forward strand.
CCCACTGAAATTTCAAAAGTGTAA
>JBGTLS010000240.1:0-24570 GCA_041744015.1 Cryomorpha sp.
GAACAATACGACGCAGACAATTACCTACACGGTGCAGTTGACAGGCTATACTGAAAATGGATGCAGCCGCGTATTCACACGCAATGTGGAGGTTTATCCTCCTGTGATAGCTGACTTCACACATCCATTGGAAGGCTGTTCACCGCTCACTTTTACTTTCCAGAATAATTCGCAAAATGCCAGTATTTATCAATGGGATCTGGGAAATGGTGTCGTGAATCTCGCCCAAAATCCCATCGGTGGTTATCAGACCAATTTGGCAGTGCCTGATACTTTTGATATCCAACTAATAGCTACGTCGATTTACGGTTGCGAAGACACTGCCCGAAGTTCTCTGGTGGTGTATCCCAAACCAAACGCAAGCATTATTCCCAACACCACCGCGGGTTGTGCTCCGCTGGATGTCACCTTTCAAAACAACAGTTCTATTGCCAATTCATTTGCATGGAATTACGGAGAAGGACAAACTTCGAATACCGCGGCCTTACAACACACACATACATTTAACTCAACTTCGTTTATTCAGCAAATGTATTCCGTGAGTATGATCGCTTCCACAGACTTTGGGTGTCGTGATACGGCCACTGTAAATATCACAGTATATCCGGAAGTCACGGCGGCGTTTTCTCCTTCTGCGGAAGGTTGTTCTCCATTGCCGGTGAATTTTATCAACCAATCTTTTGGAGCAGCCACTTATTTCTGGGCTTTTGGCGATGGCAATGAATCTTTCCTACCCAATGCCTCACATACTTTCGTCAATCTCTCCGACACCACCATGGAATTCAATGTCCGGATGATTGGTCAATCGGGCTTTGGGTGCGTGGATACAGCTTATCAAACAGTCCGTGTTTTTCCTTTACCTCAGGTTAGTCATGTCGTCACCGATGTGGAAGGGTGTTTTCCAGCTGATGTCACGTTTGCCAATTATTCGGCTGGTGCTGTAACTTACGAATGGAATTACGGTGATGGGACTTTCTCCAATACGGGCGATTTATCCCATGTTCATACGTTCGTGAATCCCGGACTCCAGTTGGAAACCTATGTGGTGACACTCACCGGAACAAGTGATGAAGGTTGTACTGCCAGCCGTTCCATTGAAGTGGATATCATCCCGCAAATTACTGCAATCGTCGATCCACCAGCGGGTGGTTGTTCTCCGTATGAGGCGAATTTTACAAACAATTCAACCGGAGCCTTCACTTATCTCTGGGACTTTGGAGATGGCACATTTAGTCAGGAAACAAACCCGACATATACCTATACGAACTTAGGGGTGGAAGATCAGATCTACACAGTGACTTTTATAGCTCAGTCGCTTTGGGGATGTGGAGACACGCTGGTTTTTGATGTACAGGTTTCCGGATTGCCGCAGGCTGCATTTATCGCCGCTCCTACTGTTCAAACTTTCCCAAGTGCCACTGTGGAGCTCACAAATCTGAGTTCTGCAAATGCCACTGCCAGTTACACCTGGTTCTGGGGTGATGGAACTTCTGTTACATCAGCCAATCCTGACGAACCTGCCACCTTTAGCTATGATACCTGGGGAGTTTACAATATCATGCTTCAGGTCGGAAATGATTTGTGCAACGATACCGCTTTTCAGCAAATCCGGATAGACCCACCGTTGCCAATAGCTGACTTTGAAGGTGGTGGAACAGGCTGTATGCCCTTACGGGTGGATTTCACAAATACTTCCACCTATGATGTTTCATATCTCTGGAATTTTGGAGACGGAACGATCAGCAACGAAGAAAACCCGATGCACGTTTATTACCAGCCGGGAACATACAATGTGGCACTTACAGTAACAGGTCCTGGGGGTCAGAATGACGTGGAAATCAAAACGGGAATTGTCGTGGTACATCCCCGTGCAGATGCTTTTTTCACCGTCAATCCGCCAGTCATCAGCGTACCCGATCAGGTATTTTTCCTCAACCTGTCTACCAATGCAACCATTTTTGAATGGAACTTCGGCGATGGAGCCACTTCAACCGAATTTGCCCCCTATCATTTTTATGAATCCACAGGCTGGCATCCGGTTACCCTCCTGGCAAATAACGAATTTAACTGTCCCGATTCTTTCCGTGTTGAGCAGGCTGTATTGGGTAATGTAGAGAGTCAGATCGATTTTCCGAATGCCTTTACACCTAATGGAAACGGACCCAGTGGGGGATATTGGACGATAAATGAAATGTTCAACAACGATGTATTCTTCCCAATTTACAAAGGAGTCGAAGATTTCGAAATGCAGATTTTCAACCGTTGGGGTGAGCTTCTTTTCGAAACCAGAGATGTGCGTCAGGGTTGGGATGGATATTACCGTGGTAAGCTTTGCCAGCAGGATGTCTATGTCTGGCGGGTACGGGTGACATTTATGGATGGCGGTGAGCTCAGCGATATGGGTGACGTTACCCTGATACGATAATATGAGAATAATTTTACCAATGTTTCTGTTTCTCATTTTTATAAATTTCTCCGACGATGTTTCGGCGCAGAAGAAAATGGGACGGTATCACAAGAATCTCTTCTATGAAGCTGACTTGTATTATCTCCAGGGTGATTTCTATTACGCTTCAGAATTGTATACACAGCTTTGTGCGGTAGAGCCGGATAATGGTGAGATACTCGGCAAATTGGGAATATGTTATTTCATGTTGCCTCCATTTAAAAATCAGGCCCAACGTTTCCTTGAACTGGCCGTAAAACAAGGAGATACGGAGGCCCATTTTTACCTGGCCAAATTAAAGGTAGAGGCCTATCAGTTTTTTGACGCAGCTGAGCTTATCGCGAAATATGAACAAAAGGCGAATCGACAGAAGACGCTCATTGAAATCAATAATTTCAAATCCAGTAATGAGTTGTCGATTCAAATGGTGCAGACGCCCATGCCGGTGACTATAACCAATCTCGGCTCCGGTGTGAATTCAGCCCACCATGATTATGCGCCAATTTGGGACTTTGAGGGTGAGCGCTTGTTTTTTACATCGCGGCGAAGATTTGATGATAAAAGTGAAAAGGATTTTACTGAACAATACGATGAGAACATCTATGTGGTCGATCTCACTGAGTCGGAGCTAAAGGCCGTACCGGCTGCTGAGCCTTTGAATTCGCGCACCAATGATGCCGCTGTGGCCTGCTCGGCGGATGGCAAATTTTTCATTATGTACCGCACAAGCAAAGAAGGATTTTCAGGTGACCTGTATATCGCCGAACGCGAAGGGGAAAACTGGTCAAATCTCGAAAAACTGGGCGATAGAATTAACACCAGGCATCAGGAAGCGAGTGCTACGTTCGGGAGCCACGATGCTTCGGTGCTTTATTTTTCAAGTGATAGACCTGGAGGTTTTGGCGGAAAGGACCTTTATCGGGTACAGAGACTTCCGGACGGCAACTGGAGTCATCCCATTAATCTCGGACCCGAAATTAATACAGCTGCTGATGAGGATGCACCTTTCATTTCTGCTTCGGGCGCACTTTACTTTTCGTCAAGGGGTCATCAGAACATGGGTGGTTATGACGTTTTTTGCGCTTTGCCGGAAGGGGACAGCTGGTCCAAACCTTCCAATCTGGGCTTTCCGATCAACACACCGGGTGACGACATTTTTTTTGTGATTGACCCATCCGGGAAAAGTGCCTATTTCTCTTCAGAGCGATTGGGTTCAACCGGCTTACAGGACCTGTATCATATCAGCTTTGATGAAGCAAACTCAATTATTCTCAAAGGTCAGCTATTGACCGAAGGGGAAGAAGTGCCGGGAGAAGCCACGGTGACGCTTTTTAATGAAGAAACCAATATTCTCGAAGGCATTTTTCAAACTGAACCTGAGAAGGGTAAGTTCGTGCTGGCCTTGAATACGAACAAAAATTACCTTGTTCGCGTAGAAGCTCCTGGCTTCAAAACTATTGAAAAAACGCTGTTCTTTTCTTCTCACGGAAGTGGAGGATTTAGAGAGGTGAATGAAAAACTCATTCTATCCAGGTAAATACCATGCGCAACAGATACGCCATATCCATTTTGAGTATACTTTTCCTTGCGTTGGGATTTAATTCCTACGCGCAGGATCAGCAATACACACAGTTTTACGCTGCGCCCATGTATCTGAACCCCGCATTTGCTGGTACTTCGGCTCAAAGTCGGGTCGCGATGAATTACCGGAATCAATGGCCGGCTCTGCCCAAGGCCTTTGTCTCCTACAATTTTTCGTACGACCAATTTATTTCAGGATTAAAAAGCGGTGTGGGTCTTATGGTCTCTCACGATAAGGCCGGCACTGGTGGACTTTCTTATACCTCCGTGGCAGCGCAGTACGCCTATGAAATTACCATCACAAGAAAATTCAGCGTTCGTCCGGCCATCAGTTTCGGGTATGGTAGTACATATCTCGATGTAGACCGCCTCACCTTTGCCGATCAGTTGGCCCGGGGAGATGGCGCAGGAGCAACGCTCGACCCTGACCGAAGCCGATTTACACAGGAACCCGTGGGTGCCCCTGATTTTGGTACAGGTCTGATGTTGTTTTCGGATAAAATGTGGTTTGGCGCCTCCGTGCACCACCTTAATGAACCAATTCAATCCGTAAGCGGTAGAGAAACAAAGTTGCCCAAACGAGTGAGTATGCATGGGGGTATGCGCATCAAGCTAAATGAACTCAGCGCTTTCACCAAGAGGCAATACATCGTGCCCGCCTTTAATTACAAATCACAGGGCTTGTTTGATCAGCTCGATTTGGGTTTTTATTACGAATATGATCCCATTGTATTGGGTATCTGGTACCGCGGGTTACCCGTGTTAAAAAACAATGGATACAATTATGTCAATCAGGATGCTTTGGCCTTTTTGGTGGGATATGAAATCAACAATTACAGGATTGGGTATAGTTATGACCTCACTATTTCCAAACTCACTCCGGGAGTGGGAGGATCGCACGAGATTTCTTTGGTGATGGAATTTGCTAACAAGCGCAACAAAAAGAACAGTAAAAGACGGGTGATGCCATGTGCCAAATTTTAATTTTTTAACCTGAATAGAATGTGAATATGCATCCCGCCTTCGTTCGAATAAGTGATTCATATTTTTGGGAATTCATATCTTCGGCCTGCCAAAACCTTTTAAATGAGTTTGAAGCTTTCCGCTTTAGGTCCTTTCTTTGAATATGCCGAGCGTATTTACCAGGAATTCCAGGAAGAGAAGGATGTAAAAATTATACTGTATTACGCAGGTGATCTGGACCTCGGATTTGCCAATGCTATATCCAGTCGGTTGGAACTTATACTCGAAGGTGAAAAGCTGGACAAACAGGCTCTGAAACGGTTTTTTTCCGTGATTGTTGAAGCAGTTCAGAACATTCGACTCCACAGCACTCCCGCCGACGATGAACGTGTCCACGCCTGTATCATTGTTTATTTGCAAAACCAGCAACTTTGCGCCAAATTGATGAATATTGTGGATAGTGATCAGGCTGATTACCTGACAAAACGCTATTCAGAAGCCAATTCGCTTGATCGGGCTGAGCTCAAGGCCAAATATCTGAACATTATGCAGAACGGGCTTATTTCCGCGAAGGGTGGAGCGGGATTGGGTATTATTACAATCGTGTTGCGATCACAGAATCCCAGTGAGTTTAAAATGATACCAATCAGTGACGCGTATCAGATTTTTGAGAGCCAAATCCGGGTCAATTTGGAATAAACATTGCGTTACTTTTAAGGATTGGGATCAAATCACATTTCCCACACTTTTTTCATGTGTACACTTTCATTCATACCACTACAGACCGGTAACGTCATTACTGCCAACCGCGATGAAAATCCACTGCGAAATGCCACCGGTTTATCTCCTTTTAGAAACAGAAAAGACAAAGAATATCTCATAGCACGGGAACCTGTTTTTGGCGGCACCAACCTGGCCATCGAATTGAATGGGTCTTTGACCACTTTGCTAAACGGCGCTTTCGGGCAGCATTCGCCTGAAGGAGAATACCGAATGAGTCGGGGAATAATGGTGTTGGAAAGCCTTGATTTTGATGATTTATTCCATTTTTCGCGCGAATTTGATTTTGAGCATATCGAACCTTTTACGTTGGTAAGGTTTTCAGATGTTATTCAGGAAATACGCTGGGATGGAAACGATATAACACCCTCTACCCACGATCTGCTTACGCCCCATATTTGGGCTTCACCTCAATTGTACGCCGCTGATGCCATTGAAAAACGCAAGGTATGGTTCGAGCGTTTTATGAAACGCAATGGCACGCCTGGTCCCGATGATATTTTTGATTTTCATATCCTGGCCGGAGACGGCGACATCAAAAATGATTTGGTTATGAATCGCGATAATATGGTTCGAACAGTATCAATTACCCAGGTTTCCACGAAAACCGGAATTCAAAATATCCGCCACTTCAATTTATTGGAAGGTTCGGATGTCCGGATCGGATTAAACAATGTCTAGAGAACAGCCAACGGTATTTTCATCCGCATGGCGTCCAAACCACGTTTCTCCAATTCATCTTCAAGATAGTCGAAAGTCGATAGAATATCAGGTTTTCCGTTTACCACAGCCACGTCGTGTTCGAAGTGGGCCGAGGGTTTCCTGTCAGCAGTGACGATTGTCCAGTCGTCATCGAGCATCTCCACATCTTTTGTTCTCATATTGATCATCGGTTCGATGGCAATGACGAGACCCTCTACTATTTTTTTTCCGCTTCCTCGTTTTCCATAGTTAGGTACCTGCGGATCTTCGTGCATGCTCGTACCGAGACCATGGCCAACGAGTTCGCGAACCACACCATAACCGTTTGATTCGGCATGCGCCTGAATGGCATGGCCAATGTCGCCTATGCGATTTCCTGCTACCGTTTGAGCTATGCCCATATAGAGGCTCTCTTTGGTGATGCGCAGCAATTTTTTCACTTCGGGTTTGATTTCTCCTATGGCAAAAGTATAAGCGTGGTCGCCGTAAAAGGTGTTTTTTACCACGCCGCAATCCACAGAGACAATATCTCCTTCCTGAAACGCTCTTTTTCCCGGAATTCCGTGCACCACAGCTTCATTTACAGAAATGCAAAGTGAATTTGGAAATCCGTTAAAACCCAAAAAAGCAGGCACAGCCCCCTGATCTTTGATGTATTCAAAGGCGATTGTATCCAGCTCCAATGGCGTCACTCCCGGGCCGATTTTTTGAGCAATTAGGGCGAGGGTGCGTGAAACGATCAGTGCGCTCTGGCGCATCAATTCTATTTCTTCTTTCGACTTGAGTTGAACCATGTGGCGTTTTTCAAAATTGATTGTAATGAACCTTTGCCTCCACCTCTGTTGTGATGAGCGGCAGGATTTTTTAATTGAATATCGAGTTTCAATCCATTGGGATGCAACATTTGGAATACTTCACCCCACCCGGGAAAACCACCGATGTTGCGATCGTCAATAAATATATCCGCATTGATTTTACGGCTGATGCCTTCAAGGGAAATTTCTTCCGGATAACTTCTGTTCACGGCATAGAACGAAATGCCGTTTTCAAAACAGTAATCCACAGCTTCCTGTAGCAACCTGCCTTCGCGAAAAGTCCAGAGGATTAATTTGTGACCTTTGTCCTGAAGCGCCTGAAGCGTATCAAACGCAAAAAGCATTTCGCGGCCAATCCGCGGATAATCATGCTCCACGATCGTTCCGTCAAAATCTACTGCAATTGTAAGCGATTCTTCCGAGATCATTTCCAAACTTTGCGCAAAAGTAGTGATTTCCTATACGCTGTTTTAAATACGCAATCAGGGAACACAACACAATATCACATATTTTAAACATTTTCGTTATTTGATCATTATAAACAAACCGTTACCACATTCTGAGAATTGAAAAAAAATCCTGCACGTATTGTTATCGAGTCATTGGCTCAACCTATGTATAAGTTGTATTCCGGGACGCTGCGAAAATGGAATTACGACAGTCTGAATATCGTGGTTTTGCCTGGGATTTTTCATCCGGGATGGTTCGTAACGTCAAGAATGCTTCTCGACAGATTGGAACGCACTGAAGTGAAAGGAAAACATTTTCTGGAGCTGGGCTGTGGTACGGGCACACAGGCGTGCAGAGCTGCTCAGATGGGAGCCATCACCTACGCCAGTGATGTAACTCCGGGTGCATGCCAGAATGCCGCACTCAACGCCAGAAATAACAATCTGGATATTAAAGTGGTGCCGAGTGATATATTTGACCAAATGCCGCCTGGAGTTCAGTTTGACGTCATTTTTGTCAATCCGCCTTTTCTTGCAAAATATCCGGAAAACGAAAAGGAATTCGCATTTTGTTGTGGGGAAGAATATGAATACTACATAGGGTTGTTTCTTCAGCTGCGACAATATTTAGTACCTGGCGGAGAACTTATCATGGCACTCGCACGATCATGCGAAGTAGCCCGGATTCTGGAAATTGCCTCTTCAGAAGATTTTGTGTATGAGCGCATAGACACGACACGTCGATGGGCCGAAACCAATTATCTGTACCGATTTACCGACAACAGATCAATTACTTAAAATGGTGAACTGGACGCGACGGTTGGTTGCCCGGCCATCTTCCGTTTCGTTGGTGTCCATTGGTTGCGAACTGCCAAACCCCCGGTGGCTTAGTCGACCTGAATCCACTTTTTCCTGCAACAGATAGTCTACAACACTCTTCGCTCTTGCCTCGCTGAGTTTTTGGTTGTATTCGGCTGAGCCAACATTGTCCGTGTGGCCCGATATTTCAATATGCAGATAGGGGTAGTCGTTCAGAATATGAACGAGCTTTTCCAGTTCTGCTTTGGATTCGGGTAATAAAGCCGATTTATCAAATTCGAAAAAGATATTTTCCAGCTTGATGATATTTCCCACCTTGTAATCGATGCTGTCCAGTTTTATTTCTTTGGTCGATACGATTTCCATTTTAGCCAGAATGCGTTTGGGAGTTGGTGGTTCGCTGTGTCGTGGTTTTGGCGTAAGTGCCTCAGTAGGAAGCGCGCGTCTCACCGTCACATCATCAATGTAGTAATACGCTCCGCGTTCACCTTCCGGAAATTTTTCAGTTGCTGTTACATCATCGTGGTAAAAATTTCCGATGACGATGTACTGCGATTCACCCGTTGCCTCAAATACTCCTGATACTTTCTGCCACATATTCCAACGGGATTTTACAATTGCCTCGCTGTTTATTTGTGGAGTAAGAAAGAGTGGCATCCTGTCGCGCGTTATAATAGCGGTATCGCTAAAATACATCCCGAGATTGTTGCTGGCCATCCTGGAAGCTATGGCGCGGTTCGCATAGAATTCAGCATAATAACGCTCGCCCGGAATCAATGTCGAATCGAGTTTGACCATCAGGTATTCATGCCAGAAGGTTTCAGTTCCCCCTTTGCCATATGTTTTTATTCCGGCCATGTTGTCCCCATTGCGCGGACCCTGCTTCCCGTTACTGTGTTTGCGCGGATTGGCCCAGCAGGTGGGTTTCAGCCGGGTGCTCAGGATGTCGGGAGTCGACTCAGTGGGTGAGTCCCAGTGAATTACGTCTTCCATATACGATCTTCCTTTTTGGTTCCATACGCAGTACTCGCGTTTGGTTTCTTCAAAACCCGGATTGGGTACATAGTTGGAATAACCTTCCACGCTGGAAAATCCTTCAAATAACTGGGTGTAGCCAGTCGCATAAGACAAGACAAAAACGAAAAGCAGGCTGAGCGATAAATAGATTCTCATAAGTTTTCCACAATAAATGGGATATTCGAATCATCAAATCTAAAGGGAACCCTGATCAATTGGGTAGTTGGGCCATTTTTCTTTCCTCATTTCAATGTGGATAATGACAGGGTGACAAAAAGCATACACCCCAAAGAGGCTACTATATTTGTTCAAAACCGCTTCAGGTTTTGACTATGCGGTACGAAACCATTAAAAAGATTTTCACATTCCTCTTGTTGCTGCTGCCCCCGCTCATTTTGAGGGCTCAACCTGAATTGCCGCTTTCTTGTTTCAATGCGCTTGAAGTGAATTTCCCCCTTTCGGAAAATGACTATTCGAAAAACAAGGTGCTGGTTAATTCCAGCGCCACCAATGCTTTTTACTATTTGTATCAGGATAAATATACTTTCTGGTATAAGTTCGTGGTCCGGGAGTCGGCAAAAATTCAATTTTCTGTAAGTCCAACCAATGATCAGGACCGATATCTTGCTGTGGTGTATCAATACGGTGCATCGGACTTTTGTGATCAACTGGTGAATTTCAATCTCCAACCAATCACAGTCGAGCGGGCTCCCATGTTTATGAAAGGTGAGAAATTATTGTATTTGAATACCATCGAAGCACAGGCAGGCGATACATTTTATGTCTCCGTATTGAGTTTAAATGAAAACGATTGTGGGCATTTTTTGAGAATCCAATCAGCAGATGAATCGCTTTCGCTCAATGCCATACACAGACCTTGTTACAGTTTTGAATACCTCCAGATGCCATCGTTTTCTACTGCTAAAATGCAAGTACAGGATGTGACCTTGTTTTTGGATTTGCAAATGGAAAAACCAAATGAAGAAGACAAACTGCAGGAAACCACGCCACACAAAGTTGTTGAAGACGATATTCCACCTCCTAAAAGTGGATTTGAAAGCCTTTCCACCATTGAGATCCAAAGCGCAGATGATGAAATGATCAGCGTGGGCGATAAACTCGTGCTGAACAACGTTTTCTTTTATACGAATACGTACGCTTTCAAACCAGAAGCTACAGAAGAATTGGACCAACTGTATGGGTTTTTAAGTGATAATCCCACCGTTCAACTCGAAATTCAGGGCCACACCGCCAACAATTCAGAAGAAATCCGCCCCGATCCCAATTTCAAAAATCAGGGACCGGAATGGAATTTTAAAGGTTCCGCTCTGAAATTAAGCGAAATGAGAGCCAGGGCAGTGGAAACGTATCTGGTTGAAAAAGGAATTCCGAAAAAACGACTCAAGTCAGTCGGTTATGGTGATACCCAAAAAAGAGTCCCTGAGGCAAGTACATTCGAAGAATCTGAGAAAAACATGCGCGTTGAAGCACTGGTCATCAAACAATGAGAAATCTCCTGATTTTCGCAATTTTGATTTGGACGACATCCTGTGTCCCTCACAAGAATGTGCTGTATTTTACCGACCTGAATGCTGAGACGGGAGGAAGTCTTGATTTGCCTGACACTCCGGAACTCACCCTGAAAGCAGGCGATATGGTAGAAATCAATATTACGAGTATCAGCCAGGAAACCAATACTTTTTTTGTTAAACCAGGCTCCGCAACCGAGAGCCGGTATGCACCCAACGTTTATCAGATATCAGCGGAAGGCCGGGTCGATATTCCGCTGGTCGGTCAAATTGACCTTGCAGGAAATTCGCCTTCTGCTGCTGAAAGCCTTTTGCGGGAACGCCTCCTGGAATATGTACAAAAACCTACGGTTAATGTGCGGCTTGTAAGTTTCCGGATAACGGTACTCGGAGAGGTCAGAAATCCGGGAGTTTATGAAATTTCTGACAGTCAGGTAAACATTTTGGAAGCCCTGGGTTTTGCTGGTGACCTCACCATCTTTGCCAGTCGTGACAATGTGATGCTCATTCGCAATATCGGTGATGAAAAGCGATACTACCGAATTAACCTGAACAATTCCAAAGCTTTGAGTCAGGATTTATTTTTTTTACAAAACAACGATGTGCTCTACATCGAGCCATCAAGAGGTCGCACCGCCAGCGACGACAACCTGTACCGACTGCTTCCGCTTGTCATAAGCGGGCTCACTTTTGTAATTGTACTCATCAGCCTCACGCAGTAGCCATGGCAGAAATGGAGAACCTCAACCGACCCAACCGGGAAGAAAGTGATTTTGAATTGAAACACTTCCTGATGAGGTATCTCGGGTACTGGTATGTTTTTGTCATTTGTCTCATTGTAACTTTCGCTTTCGCAAAATTCTACAACTGGTATACAAATCCTGTTTTCGCCGTTACCGCCAAGTTGCTCGTGAAAGATGAAAACGTGGGGAAAGAAAAATTGCTGCAGCAACTGAATGTTGACAAGCCAACCAAAAATATCGAGAATGAAATTGAAATTCTCAGGTCCTTCAATCTGATTTCCCATGCGTTGAATGAACTGGAGTTTGACGTGTCATATTACCTCGTGGGCGATCTGAAAAAATCGGAGGTTTATAAAGATTGTCCATTTCGCCTCACCTCGGAACAATTGGAATTTCGGGCTTATGCCCTTGCTTTTGACGTTAGAATTATCGACAGTTTGTCTTTTAATTTCCGTTTCGATGATGGGAACCAGATTCGGGAAGTAACTGGTTATTTTGGGCAACCACTTGAAATGGGACTCGGACGGGTGACGCTCAATAAACGTGAAAATTTTCCAACAGAACTTATCGGCAATCCCACCTTTGACAAGAGAAATTATCAGGTACGGTTCAACACAATTGCCACCAATCAACACAGATATCTCTCCAGGTTATCTATCGGAATGGCGCGCGCTCAAAGCACCATCCTACAAATTTACCTTGAGGATGAGGTGCCCCAAAAAGGTCTCGACTTTGTAAACAAACTCATCGAAGTTTACCTGAGCAACGACATCGACACAAAAAATAAAGCGGCCAGCGCGACCGGTGATTTTCTCGATGGCCAACTCCTCTCGATCACAGAAGATTTGGAACGTATCGAAACCAATCGCGAGCGATACAAAGTGTCTAAAGGCATCATCGATCTGGAATCTGAATCGCAAATCGTTTTGGAAAGTATCCGATCAGTCGACACTGAAAAATCGGTGAATACCGCCAGACTCAGCCTCATAAACCAGTTGGAGGATTACGTAGTGGAAAGCCAGGATTTGCGCGACCTCGCCCCTGCGGCCCTGGACATATCTGATCCGCTCCTGATCAAACTTATCAATAAACTATCTGAACTTCAGAGTCAGCGGGAAATCATTATCAAACGGAGTACAGCCAACGATCCAAGCCTGATCCCCCTCAACGCGGAAATTGAACTTACGCGCACTTCCCTGCTTGAGAATATTCGGAACATCCGCAAAGGACTTGGCAGGAAGGATGTGGAACTGAACGAGGCAATTCGCAGTTACCGCAGCCGCATTCAACAAATCCCCACCACAGAGCGGGAATTGCTTGAAATCGAACGGCGGTTTAGAATTCAGGAGAGTCTCTATCTTTTTCTTTTGCAAAAACGCGCTGAACTCTCCATTTCGCTCGCAGCCACAGAAAGCGATACCCGGCTCATTGACAGTGCCAGACTTACTCCCGGGCCGATATCACCAGTTCCGGAGCGCGCGTATACCATTGCTCTGATTCTCGGACTTCTTATCCCGACTGCCTTTATATTCGGAATCGAAAAATTCAACGACAAAGTCGAAAACATCGGTCTTTTGCGAAAGCTCACCAGCATACCCCTGCTCGGAGTTGTTCGGTTGAGCACACAGGATTCTCCGCTTGTCGCATTTGCGAAACCTCAATCCGCCATCGCAGAGGAGTACAGAAGTATTCGCACCAACCTCAATTTCTTCAACGTCGATACGCCCGTAAAGGTAATTATGGTGACCTCTTCCATTGGCACAGAGGGAAAAACTTTCACAGCGATGAATCTGGCCTCGGTGATTGCAGCTTCTGGTATGCGTACGGTGCTCGTGGGTCTCGATCTGCGAAAGCCGCGTATTGTCCAGGATTTCGGTATTTCGAATGACATGGGTTGCAGCAATTATCTGAGTGGAAATGCCTCGGTCGAAGAAATTATTCAACCTTCGGGATTGATCGACATGCTGAGTATCATCCCCTCCGGACCCACCCCACCAAATCCTTCCGAGCTGATCCTTTCGGGAAAAATGGCTGATCTCATAGACGAACTCAGCCAGCGATTTGACAAAATCGTGATCGATACCCCGCCTGTTGGTTTGGTGTCTGATGGCTTGATGCTCAGTAAATTTGCCAATCTTACCTTGTTCGTGGTGCGGGATGGGGTCACCAGAAAAGACCATGTGCGACAAATTGAAGAAATGTACACCAATGGTCAGGTTCAGAATGTTGGAATCATCTTCAATGCAGCCAAAAACAGAAATCAGCGGTATGGCTATGCACAGGGATACGGTTACACTTATGGATATTCCAGTGATTACGGCGATTATTTCGATGAGGTGAAAAGATCAGGTGGTGTGAAAGGTTTTGTGAACCGCTTCCGCAAAAATGATTAAAAACCTCCTGCATCGGTTTCGCCAGTCGGAAGATGCCCGGGGAAAACGCATTCTCAAAAACATACTGTATTCGACCGGACTCAAAGGGGTCAATGCGGTGATTAGTTTTGTGGTGGTGCCACTTTATCTGGCACTGCTCACAGATGTATCCTTCGGAATCTGGCTCACGGTAAGTGCCGTGATTTCCTGGATCAACTTTTTTGATCTCGGTATGGGCAATGGCCTGCGCAACCGGTTTGCGGATGCGCGCGCACGTGGCGACGACAAGCTAGCCCAGGTGTATGTGAGCACATCCTACTTTGCTGTTGGGGCTGTGGCGGTCGGTATTGCCATTTTATTTTTCATCGCCCATATTTTCGTGGATTGGTCGCAGGTATTTGCCGCGCCAGCTTATCTAACGGATGAAGTGAACACCATGGTTATGGCGCTGGTGGTGTTTTTTCTCCCTCAATTCGTGTTGCAATTGGTAAAAATGGTGATCACTGCCGATCAGCGACCCGCCCTGGCCAATTTGATGAATACCATTGTCAATGTATTGCAGCTCGTAGCCATTTATGTATTGGTGAAAAAAGAAATGAATTCGCTGGTGGTGCTTTCTATCACCATGGGCAGTATTAATCTCGTGGTACCGCTTGTAGCAAATTTCCTTTTTTACCACGGTAGGTACAGAGATTATGCACCTTCCTGGAAATTCGTTGAAATTAAATATGTCCGCGACCTGCTCGGCCTGGGATTTACATTTTTCATTTTGCAGGGAGCCGCTTTGGTGGTTTTTATGACCGATAATCTCATTATCTCCCGGGTTTTAGGTCCGGAAGAAGTGCCCGCTTACAATATTTCTTACCGGTATTTCAATCTGGCAGCTGTGTTTTTCGGTTTGGTCACCACGCCATTCTGGTCGGCATTTACAGAGGCTTTTGCCAAAAATGACATGATCTGGATTCGCAAGATGTTCAAAAAACTTCTGGGTTTGTGGGTGGTTGTTTCTGTGATTTGCGTGGCTATGTTTTTTGGTGCTCCCTCGGTTTATGATATTTGGATCAAGAATGCAGTAGAAATCCCGCAGATATTAAATCTCGCCATGATGCTCTGGATAATAGCTTCTACCGGGATGAGCATTTTCGGAACTTTTCTCAGTGGTGTCGGCAAACTAAAGCTTTCGCTCTATCAGGCGGTATTTGTGATGGTGATCAATATTCCCTTGTCGATTTACCTGGCGGGTTTTGATTCCCTGGGCAGTGCGGGTGTGATTTTGGCAAGTTTATTTGGTGTTTTAATCAGGTTGTTTTTTCAGCCGGTACAGTGCTGGAAAATTATGCGGGGAACGGCGACGGGGATTTGGGGGAGGTAACATGTACAATCATTTTTTCGGAGAATCTGCGGATGAAATCGCAAAATCATACTTTTTGAATTGATCATGTAAGAGGTATTCGATTTTATGAGATTATCTCACCAGCCCACAACTTTTCCAAAAAAAACTTCCATGGCATCATATAAATGCCGTTGGACAAGCGGGGTAGAGGCTCTGTGCATACCACAATGGACTGTCCCACATTGTATTCTTCTTTAAAAGCTTTAAGACCGCGCAGATGTCGGTCATTGATTTGGTCGCTGCCTTTTACTTCCAAAGCTATCTGATGATTTCCCAAAATAAAATCTACTTCGATCTGTGATGCGGTACGCCAATAACTAATGGTATAACCAAGTCCGGAGTAGTGGCTGTGGGCATATAATTCCTGGTAGATAAAATGTTCAAATGCATGACCGAACGTCTCATTTTTGTAAATAATTCTGTCTCTTTTGAGCAGGTAGTTCGCAACGCCCACATCGAAATAATAAAACTTTGGGGACTGAATTACCCTGCGTTTCGGCTTCTTCTGATACACAGGCACAAATCGGCCAATCATTGTATCTTCAAGTATTTGAAAATATTCCTTGATGGTTGGTGCACTCACTCCACAGTCGGCAGCGATATTTGAATAATTCACCATTTCACCATTGCTGAAAGCTGCCACCTCCAGAAATTTGGCAAAAACATTGACGTTGCGAATTTTGGCTTCTCCAATTATTTCATCTTGTAAGTAGTTGCCAACATAAGCAGCCAGCAACCGTCGCGCATTAGCAGCAAGGTAGTGACGGGGAAGTAGTCCATGGTTTAGTGCTCTGAGCAGATCGAAATCGGGAATCTCGGCACTGACCAGAGCGTATAGCTCGTATCGCAAGGCCCTTCCCCCCAATAAATTGGTTCTGGTGCGAATGATTTTCCGAGGAGTCGATCCACTTAGGATAAACCGGGTTTTAGTATTGACCATCAACCAATGAATTTCATTGAGCAGTTCAGGGATGCGCTGAATTTCATCAACAATCACCAGTTTTATTTCGGGGTTTGCCAGAACATTTTCCCGAATTTGGGTAGGATTTGTGAGCAAGCGACTATACACGTCTGCAAGTAGCAAGTCGAACCACAAAGCATCCGGATATAAATGCTTAAGTAAAGTGCTTTTACCTGTTTGTCTCGCTCCCCATAGAAACAAGCTTTCGCTTTGTGATTCCGTGAATATTTGTTTCCTCAATAACATAAATCTAAACTTTTACTTTAGAATATCATGATAATCTAAAGTAGTACTTTATATTATCATACGCAAAAAAATTTTCCGGTATAAAAATTTTGGAGACTTTCGCTTCAGATAGGTCTGTGCTGGATAAATGCTGAATCGAATAACAATTCAGCCAGTGACAGCTTTTCACTATAACAAATACTTAGCTTTAAAATGCTCATTCCCCTTCAATCCAGGAATCAACTCTGCCAACAATTCATTATCTGATCTAAAGGTGTTTTTAATCTTTTCCCGCATTTCCGAATCAAACGTAAACGCCTCTCCACCTGCCATTTGTTTTTCAATAAACCGCTGTTTCATCCTGAAAATTCCATTGCCAAATTTTCCGCGATTCACCAGTGGAGCCCAGCGATTCAGGATTTTAAAAAAGTTCAATTGACGCGCGCTCAGACTCCGATTTACCTTGTCGGAAAATGGAATTTCCCGGTTGAGTAATAGACTGAGATCGGTCAAAAGCCGCGAAACAAAATCCCGCTGGTTGGCCGCGAAATCTTCGAACAGGACCACATGCACCTTTGGAAAAAGTCCTTTGTAGAGGCTGATCAATTCCGTATACCGATATATTTCAGTTGATTCAGATGGATTAAAAGTGGGGTAACGGGGATTTTCATTGGTTGAAGGCTCATCGCTGAAGCGGATAAAATCTTCCGGTTTCATAACGTGTCCGCTGTAAATCCCAATCGAATACAGCGATTGTAAAAGATCCGCCTGATTGCGCAAAACAAGGAGAATTTCGGCATTGGGAAAAATTGCAGACAGGCGCTTGGCGTTTCGCGTGCGGTTGGTGCCATTCAGGTAAAGCGACTGGCCGACGAATAATTCGTTGGAGAGCAAGATATTTTCATCCTGAGTTCTTGTAATTGCGGCCTCCACTGAGGGTGCATCATAAACCGAATCATCCTGATAAAGCAGTTTCTGAAAATGATCGCTGTATTGGGTTTCATCCACCCCGACATACCGAAACCCTTCCACATAAGGGAATAGCTCCTTTTGAAAAAAAGTACTCGCCGCGCGCGGCATGCCCACATGAATGATGGTTCGGCCCATGCCCAAAACTAATCAATCCATCATTCCTGCTGCATTTTTAACGAGGTTTTCGAAAAATTTGAATCTCCGTGAATCTAGACCTGTCTGGTGAATGCCATGAATAGTCTATTGAAAAATTATCTTTGACCTATGCGTGATTTTGTCATTTGTCTAACCGCAACCATCGAACCAAATACCAATATGGTAAACCGGTCGGATGCGGAATTGCGCCTGGATGATTACAAAAAATGCATTGAATTTTATCTGGTCGAAACAACTTGCCCAATCATCTTTGCGGAAAATTCTGATTATGATCTTTCAGGAGATGCAGATTTCATTCGATTTCTGGTCGATCCGCGGTTTTCAGTACAGCGCTTCAAAGCCCATCCCGACACTTCTAAAGGAAAGGGATTTCAGGAGTTTTATATGCTCGATCAGGTGGTGGGGCAATTGCCAGAAACTGCGGCCCTGGTGAAAATTACAGGTCGTTACAGGGTGTGTAATATTTCCAGTTTGCTCGCCAGAATGGAATCCGAATTTTCCATCGATCTTCACCGGAAAATGCAGGTGGCCATTACAGGTTTTTTTGCAGTCAGAGTGCCGGTGTACCGAAAATATTTAACCGGGATTTTTGAGGAAGCGAATGATCCGGAAGGCCGGTTTATAGAACATGTGGTCTACGACAAAATTGTGCAAAGCGATCTGATCAATTCCTGTGCTCTACTTCCGGAAAATGCCCAATACGAAGGTGTGTCGGGCAGCCACGGCGCCACCATGGCCAGAAATAAATACAAAATGATGGCACGCAGCCTCGAACGCACCATCAATCGCAGCCTCGGAATTAGGAAATTTTTAATCGAATACTGATGCGCTGGGTCAGTTATTTTCCGGAAATCCACAACATCCATCTCACCAAAGACGTGGGACTCTTGCCTTATTACATGAATGAACTGGCCGGATACGATGCAGCTTTGCTGGGTCGGTTTCCCGAAAAAGACTATCCTGCTCTTCGCGGAGAAGTGAAAGGCCTGGAAATTATTCAGCTGGAAGATCGGGGTACCATTTCATTTCTGGAAAGGGCGGCCATGGATTATATAAAAAATGCCGCGAAACAGATAGATGTATTGCAACTGAGCCACCTCAGTCGACATACGCTTCTGTATGGCTTGCTCTACAAAAGGCACAACCCCCAGGGTCAGCTTTATATAAAGCTGGATGCCTACAATGACGAATTGCGGACGCGAAAACTATATGCCCGATCCAAATTCAAAAATGCCATCCTGGCGCGCTTCGAAAAACGTTTCTTTAAAGTTGTTGATCTCATCAGCATCGAAAATACACCCGGTCTGGAAATAGCCCTCGACACATATCCTGAATGGGCAGATAAATTGATTTATTTGCCGTTAGGGGCCAATGACCGGTATTTGAAAAAGCATTTCCAGAAATCTGTTATAAAGGAAAATTTGATCATTTCCGTGGGTAGAATCGGCAGACCGGAGAAAAATTATGAATTATTGATCCGATCCCTACCCTTTTTAAAACTGGGCGATTGGAAAATGATTCTCATTGGCCCGGTGACCCCGGAGTTTCAAAAAACGTGGAGTGAGGTGAGTACATCTCATCCGGACATTGCAGATCGTATAAAATTCCTTGGCAATGTCTCCGATCGCCTTATATTGTACGGATATTACCAAAGATCGCGCGTTTTCTTTTTGCCTTCCCGTGTGGAATCATTTGGGATTGCATTTGCGGAGGCGCTCTATTTCGGGAATGTGCTCGTGGGTCACGAGGGCATGTTTGCTTTTGGTGATCTCTCGGCAAATGGGCGATTCGGCGAATATTTTCAGGACGATGATCCGCAAAGTTTTGCGGAAGCGATTCACCAGTCCATTATAAGAACGTCAACGAATGAAACTCAACTGTCTGAAGAAATAAGCGGTCATGCTGCTGCGAATTTTCATTGGACGGGGATTGCCGATAGGCTCAATGAAGCACTTGCCCATAGAAAATTGACGCAAAAGAATATTTGAACTGCTCATTTCAACCTGATTGAAAACTAAAAATCCAGGGTCTTTTCCATTGATCGAATATTTGTAAACACTCATTCTCACCTTCACGTATCTTGTCAAAGGATTTCTGCACGATCTTCATTTCAAAACAGCGGGTTGTCTATCTGATTACCGGCGTATTATGCGCGTATATTGTCACAACAAAGTTATGGTATATTTGCATGCTCGCCGCTCAAACACCTCCGCGACTGTCAATGAATACTTCCGAAGTAAAAGCTTTTTTTGAGCAAACCGATGTGTACCTCACGTACAATTACAATTTGCGCATCAGGGCAGAGACGGTGGGTTATTTTATTCGGGATAAATACTTCGACAAGGTTTTGGACATGCCTTGCGGCACCGGAGATATTTCGGCACCATTTCTCGATCAGTTCGGTCACCTTACCATGATGGACTTTTCAGAAAATATGATCGCTACTGCGAGAAAAAGGGTGTCGGCTGAAAATCAGTTCAAGACGACTTTTATCACATCGGATTTTTACCACCACGATTTCCAGGGTGAATCTTTTGACCTTGTGATGAATATTGGAATTCTGGCCCATATCGAGAATCCCTGGAAATTTTTGGATCAAAGTCTGAAACTGGTAAAACCCGGCGGTTACGTCATCGTGCAAAATACCGACAGCGATCATTGGTTTGCGCAGATGATACATTTTTACCTTGGTATGCGCCGTTTGGTAGGCAAAGACAAATACGCCCTGAATAAAGTCAAAGAAAAATTGCTCGTTGAAAAGATCGAAAGAGCCGGTTTCAAATGTATTGAGTCTTTTCGGTACAACCAGAGTTTCCTGGGTTTGTCGCGATTTTTCAGCAATGATCTCAAGTACAAGCTTACGCGAAAATTATTTGGATTCGCCGGGGAACATAAACGCCAGTCCAGCGGCAGCGATGTCACTTTTCTGTTCCGAAAAATGGAATAGCGGGTTTACGCTCCTCTCTGAATCGTGATACCTTTGTCGACTTTCCAGGCCCCATGCGCATTTTACTCATTCCAGAAAATCACCCCACAAACGATCAGCCTAACGGTGGCGTATTTATGGAAGACCAGGTGAAAGCATTGGCACGGGTAGGGGAGGTCACCGTATTCAATACCAATCCCTGGAACCGTGGCGAATACCGCACTTCGGGGTTTGCGCGGTATTACGATTTTCATCTTTTTGAAAAAAAGTGGCACCCGCCTTTTAATCTGGCGGCCTATGCCTGGTGGGAATATCAAAGTTTTCAAATCGCCAAAAAACTACCGAAGCCCAACATTATCCACTTGCACGGGGCTACCTTACGGGGCAAGCTCGCTGTAAAACTGGCTGCGCATTGGCGAGTTCCGCTCGTCATCACTGAACACACCGGTCCCTGGTCGGCCATTTCCGAAAGGCCCATGATGTTTCGCAAGGCTAAATTTGCGATGGAATCTGCCGATTGCGTAGTGCCTGTAAGCACCCATCTACTGGATGAAATCCTCGGGTCCGCTATTCATGCGAAATGTTTTGAAGTAGTAGGAAATCCTGTTGATGCAGACTTCTTTACCCTGAGAAAAACTCCTCTACAGGCCGAAAATGAAATTCTTTTTCTCGGTAGATTGGACGATTTTAAAGGAGCGCTTCGCACTCTGAAAGCCTTTCTCAGGGTGCGCGATGTGCTCAGCAATTGGAAACTTACCATCGCCGGTGAAGGTGGGGAGTCGGACGCAATTCCTGATTTTATTCAAACACATCAACTCGAATCTCAGGTTCAATTCATTCACGGCTTTTTTGACAGGGCCACCATGCGCGATTTTTTTCACAAAGCATCATTTCTGGTTTTTCCGAGCGCGTTTGAGAGTTTTGGACTGGTCGGTGCAGAGGCTATGGCCACCGGATTGCCGGTGCTTATCACCGATCGCACAGGTCCAAAGGATTATTTCGTGGATGGCTGCGGGCTGCAGACGGACCCTGACGATATCGATGCCATCGCGAATGGAATGGTGGAAATGACGCGAAAAATTAAAACTTTCGAACCTGAATTTGTCCGAAACCACATTGCTGTAGGTTTTGGCTTGGAAACATATGCAAGAACGATGGCGCGCATTTATTCGGAAACGTTCAAGCGAGGGGAAGCAGACAAATCAACGAAATGATGTTTTTCCAAAGATCACTTCATGTGGTCACTATATATGTCAGGTTTTGCATGGTGTAATTCTACAGGAGACGAGAATTTGGAAGCATTAATTATTTCCTGTCAAATGATTCGTGCCTTTTATCTTCGTGGCCAAATTGATATAGATGTGCGGAATATTTGGCGTCTGGAATTTTAAAAAAGTCTGCGGGGCGCATCTTCATGCGGCCTCCGCACTTTTGCGCCACAGGGGTCCGGATGACGAAGGTTTTTTAGTTATAAATTCGGGCAAGGCCATGTCATTTTCCGGAAGGGACACCTCGATCACTGACCTGCCAATGCTTCCTGATGAACTCCCATGTGTCAATGCCCTGCTTCACCGACGCCTATCCATTCTCGACCTTTCGGAAAAAGGGCACCAACCGATGCAGGCACCCCGGCGAGACATTCACATTGTTTTCAATGGGGAAATCTACAATTTCAAAGAACTGATTCAAAAATATCATCTGGAAGTAAACACCGGCACAGATACAGAGGTCGTACTGCTCTTGTATAATAAATTGGGCGTGGATTGTTTCCAGGAATTTCGGGGCATGTGGGCATTGGCTATTCTAGATCGTGAAAAGGGAGAGCTCATATTGTGTCGCGACCGTTTTGGCATCAAACCGCTCTATTTTGCGGAAGCTGATGGAGGTCTCGCTTTTTCAAGCGAAATAAAACCGCTGTTGGCACTTGACGGAATAGAACCAATCCTGGCGCGGAGAAAACTTTTGCAATTCCTTATTTTTGGCGCGACGGACGTTCCCCATGAGACTTTTTTTGATGCCATTCAGGCGATACCTCCAGGATCATTTCGCATCTGGCAACTTGATTCCCTTGAAAGCAGCGAAACCAAATGGTACGATATAAAAACGCAATCCAGAAATAATAAGCCTGCAGACGAAGATTTCGAAAGTCTGTTTGGCGAAAGTATACGCGAACACCTGATCGCCGATGTGGAAATTGGTTCCTGTCTGAGCGGAGGTCTCGATTCCAGCGCCATTGTGGCTCAAGCCGCTGCGACTACCAAGACATTCAAAACCTTCACATGTTCGTTTTCGGGAGAGGCCTTTGATGAAACTGCTTTCGCGAAAAAACTGATGCGGATCCATCCCGGTCTTGAGCAACATTTTATCACACCAACTGCTGATCACTTTTTCGAACAATTTGATGAACTGATGCTTTTGCAGGAGCGACCCATTGGCTCTGCTTCCGTTTTTGCGCAATATGCGGTAATGGAACTCGCCGCAGCCAATGGCATGAAAGTGCTGCTCGACGGTCAGGGCGCTGATGAGGTTTTGGGAGGGTATTATCCATTTGCAGGTGCCTATCTCCTCGGACTGTTACGAAAGGGAAAATTTCAAAAATATCGCAGGGAATTGCGATTGTTGAAGGAAAATTTCAATCCGGCCATGGGCAAAGCCATGTTGCGGGCGGGATTTTACCTGCTTCCCAGACGCGCGCAAATGGCAGCCCGCAAAAGCAGTCGCAAGGGATCTTCCCTCATTGCCGGTAAATACAGGAAAGAAGCGAAATCATTGAGATCACCGTTGCGCGGATCGGCGGATTATCGCGAGCTCACTTTTCGCAGTCTCGAGTTTGGTTTGTACGAACTGCTCCATTATGAAGATCGAAATTCAATGCACTTTGGCATAGAAAGCCGCGTGCCCTTCCTCGACCATCGCATAGTGGAATGGGCACTCCAACAAAATTCAGGTGAACTAATCAAAGGGGGTTGGACAAAATTTCCGATACGCCAAATCCTGGAGAAATTGGGATTGTCCGAACTTGCATGGAGAAAAGACAAACTCGGTTTTGTGGCACCTCAACTTCGCTGGCGTATGGAACTCCTGGATAAACTCAATGGAAAGATCGGAGAAAGCGAAATTTCAGAAATATTTGATCAGGAGGCCTTGCGGGAACTTTTTAAGTCGGATATTAGAAGTAACGAACACCTAAGTGAGTTCTGGCGGATTTACGCTTTGCTGCGCTGGTTGAAGCTTTTTAAAGTAACTCTTGTATGAACATTACCATCGTATGTGGGCACTACCTGCCGCGACTGGGCTATATTGAGGTCCATCTGGCGCGTGCCATGACGACCATTGGCCATCAGGTATCCGTGATTACTACGAGCGCTGTTCCACACTATGTAAAACATCTCCAAAAATCTGTGGTTCCCGGAATTGAAATGGATGGCAAAGTGCGGGTGATTCGAATGCGACCCATACTCTCTTTTGGTCAGATTGTGATTGCCCACAAACTAAATCAAAAAGTGATTGAAACCAGTCCGGGTTTGGTGTTTGTTATCGGCCTCGGCAAGAGATTTCCCAAACCGGTTTTTAACCTCCCATGCAGAATTATTACCCTCCTGGGCGACAATGATTACAGTTATGCCCCGGGATCAACGCTCGCTGCGTTAAAATCAAAACTACTTTTTCGGTTCCTGAAGAAAAGTGTCTATCAGGATGCGATTGAAAAAAGTGATGCCCT
>JBGTLS010000241.1:0-3695 GCA_041744015.1 Cryomorpha sp.
ATAGTGAAAAACGTTCCGGTCAAAACCCAGTTTCGATTGAAGACTATGCTCCTTAAATACTTTCTTTCCCCATACGGACATGCTGTTTTCGCTAAACCCGCTATAGGCCACATTGCGGATGCCCGTATTGGACGAAAGGTGCTTGAGGTGCACACCATACGCCAGGTCTCTCTCCCGGCCGCTGGTATAATAGGCTTCCAGATATGGGGTGGCATAGGTTCCGGCACCGCCTTTAACAAAGCCTTTGTACAGTTTTTCCAGGGGCTCGCGCACCTTGATACGGGCCGGCTCGATAGGCGTTACTGTCAGGGATGTCGCCGGCCTTTTCGGCAAAAGTTGATATTTGATGTTACCGACATTCACAGGAATATCAACAGGATTTGGCGTTTCGGAGATTTTAAAAGCCTTTTCAACTGACAACGTCCTGTCACCTGTAATGATCTGCGTCTGATCGAAAGTAGACCCATCGCCCTGAGCGACAGCACCGGTAATACCTACCAGCAGCGTGCAAAAAATCGTAATGTATATGGCTTTGCTCATCATTGTTTGTTGGGAGTGTTATTTTCATCAATCAGGTCGCGGTATTCGTCCTCATCTACCGGACGGCCTGCATCAGATTTGGCTTTTTGATCCTGGGTTGATTTAATTTCAGCCTGGTCTATGGCTGCAAGTTTTGCGCGTGCCTCGCTTACCGTGGCAGCATCCTGCACATTGTCGATGATGCTTTGGAGGGTGGCTTTCGCCTGAAAGTTATCCCCTTTGGCCACGTACACATCCGCGAGCAACATGAATCCCCGTATTTTCCATGTATCAAATGAGGCAAAACCCTGAATGAGTTCGAATATTTGCTTTTCAGATTCATCTAAATCTTTCAGGACATAGGCGATTTCTGCCAGCTTGTATTTCCCTTCCGCACCTTCTTTTCCTTTAGCATTTGTGGCAAGCCATATAAAATCTGTTCGGGCGGGATCGTATTCTTTCTTGTTGAATAGCATACGTCCACGTAGCAACCGCGCTTCTGTGGTTATATTCTCCGGCGAATCCGGATTGAATATTACTTCATTGGCAGCGGTGAGTGCTTTTTCATAATTACCCAATTGAAAATCGCAACGCATCCGACCAATTTGTGCTTCGAGCACATTCGTGGCAAATGAGGCCACCGATTCGAGTTGTTGGTAATGCGCCCCGGCTTTGGCATATTCTTTTCGACTGTACCGGATTGTGGCGGCCCCGAGCAGGGCAGCTTCCGTAAATTTGCCGACAGGCTGACCGATGATATACTCATACCCGGTGAGCGCAAGATCAAAATTGTTCTGGCGGTAGGCACAATCAGCCTGGTAATAGTGGGCATTTGTGGCAAACAAGCCTTTGGGATACTTACTGAGGTAACTTGAAAAGGACGTGATGGCCGCATCACACTTGCCATCTGCCACCAGATTTTCAGCAGCCTGATAGGTGAGACTGTCAATTTCGGAAGGCGAAACGCTGTAGTTGGGGACCGAACTGAGCCATGCAGAATACTCATCTACTTTGCCCAGATCGAGATAAATGTTTCTCAAAACCGCAATGGCCTCCTTTGATTCAGAATCGACGCCATAATCGGCCACCACTTTTTTGTAACTGGCGATGGCATCGTCGTATTGTCCAAGTCTGTATTGTACAAGACCGCGCTTAAGCAAGGCTTTTTTCCGGTAAGGAGACTGGGGATGGTCATTGATAACGGTATTAAACGCTTTCAAAGCCGGACTCAACTCATTTTGAAGGAAGTAACTATCACCCAATTCGAAATTTCCGGCAGCAGCCAAAGTGGTCTCCGGGTATTTTTCAAAAAGTCTGTTGAGGGTTTGAATCTTTTTGGGAAACATTTCCTGATAACCATAGGCCACCGCAATTTGAAAAAGTGCATAGTCTCCCTTAATTTTATTAATTGCCAGAGCTTCTTCATAACTCTTCACTGCCTGGCCGTATTCCTTTCGCACCAGATGAAGGTCGCCGATCCGCAGCAGCGCATCATTCTTTCGCTTCTCATCGATTTTGGCGGCAGCCGTATATTTGCGAAAAGCCACCAACGAGCCGGAATAATTTCCCGACTTGAAATGACAATAACCGATGTTGTAGTTGGCTGTATTGAAATAATCTGTAGAATAAGCTGAAGAACTTGCCAGGTAGGAATTGTAGGATGCCACAGCCTTGTCGTATTCCGCCGTGCGGTATAGCAGATCGCCGGTCCAATAGTCTGCAAGCGCTGTCAGTTTTGGATCCTCGGGATACTTTTTGGACAATTTGAAGTATTTGGCAGACTCTTCATTGTTTCCTTTTCGCAATTCCTGCACACCATAATTGTAAGCGCTCAGTTGATAATTGGTCCGTTCCACCGGACCCAGTGTTTTCATTTTATCGAGGGCTGCCAATGCAGCTCTATAGTTTTTTGTCGCGAGATGTACCTGCAACAAAAAAGCATACGCCTCGTCTTTCCTGTTGGAATTCGGATACACCGTAAGGTACTTGTCAAAAGCCTGAATGGCTTCGTGAAAAGGATCGTAGGAAAGTTCGTAAGCCAGCTTAGCATAGTTGAACAAAGCGTCTTCGGTTACTTCCTGATCAAAATCCATTTGCGACGCCGCCTTGAAAGCATTTTGAGCGTACTTTTTCTCCCCCAGTTTTACATAGGCATCAGCCATTTGATACGTGGCTACCTGCGCAAGGGCATTGTTCTCTTTTGACGCTTTCGCGAAATAATCGATCGCCTGTTTATATTTTTCAACCCGGTAGGAAGCATAGCCCATCTGATAGGCATCATCCTGAGTCGGATTGTAGTTGGTCGACATGTACAATTCAAGATAGGGAACCGACTGTATGTACTGTTGTTTTTGGTAATGCGCGTTTCCGACAAGGTGGGCGATTTCTTCTTTTCTTTTGGTGGATGAAGAGTCCACCAGCGGGCCGCCGTAGGATATTACCTCATCAAATTTCTCCTGGAAATGGTAAATCTGGGTGATGTAATATGGTACCACAGGTGCGAAACTTTCATCGGATGCAGCCCTGTTGAGCGACTCCAGCGCTGTTTGATAATTGCCCTCCGTGTAAGCAATGTGCCCGTAATAGTAATTGGTGGGTGCGTAATAATCGCCTTGTTTGTCTTTCAGATCGTAGAATGCCGTGCGGGCCTCCGGAAATCGGCCGAGTTCAAAAGCGGCAAATCCTTTTTTGAACTGCACCTCATCGCGCTGCTTTTCATTCAGATCGCGCAGGTTGAGTTGATTGAGCCAGTAAAGCGCATCCTCATAGGAGCGCCGGTTGAAATTATAGAAACCCAAATCGAGGGTGGCCGGGATAATCCAGGTACTCTCGGGATGTTCGCGGATGAACTCTTCCATCAGATAAGCTGCATCCTTGTGAAACAGCCTCATCGTAGACAAAGCGTGGTAATAGGATGCGTTCACATAATTTTCGCTGTTGGGCTCGTTGTGTCCGTCGAGATACAGCCCAAAACGTTTTCGGGCAGCTTCGTACTGCGAATGATGGAGCATTTCGACCCCGACAAAATACTCCGCATCGGGAGAGCGGAAATATTCAGGCTGCTGTGCGTAGAGCGTGGTACAGCATATAATGGGTACAAACAATCTCGCGATTGTCAGAAGGGATTTTGGCATGTATTGATTGCGCTTGAATGAATAAGTAAAAGTAAAGGCAGT
>JBGTLS010000242.1:0-4351 GCA_041744015.1 Cryomorpha sp.
CGCAAATCCAATTGTTGGGTTCTGGTTTGTAAGCGCTGCCAGCGCATATTAATGGTTTCTCCCTGACTGAGGGCGTTCATCAGGTTGAGCTCAACATCACCGGTCAATACCACTTTCCCTGTCTCATTATCCGGCAAAACGCCCAATACCCCATTGAAATTACTGGCTTTTCGACTGTCGAGGTAGAGATAAACATCCGCTTTGCCAGGCCGCATCCCAACTTCATAAGGCTTGATGACCTGCACGAAAGGCAACTCTCTCAGGCGATCCGGTATTCTGTTCAGCGCCTGTTGGTTATACGCCATGTTTTTTGAAATCCCTATGTAGTTTTCCAGGTAATTCCTGCTGGTACGTATGTTTCCTTTTATGATGACACTGTCAATCATCGTAAAGGTGTTTCGCTCCAAATACAAGCTTGCTATCAGTGAGCTGTCAGTAATTTCAAGGCTGTCCAGATGAATTTCCGCGAATGGATAGCCCGTATTTTCTGAATGGTCGAGCAGTTTTTCAAAGAGCTGCGAGAGTACTGCGGGTTTAAATGGTACATTTCGGTAAATCTTGTCCCGAAAACCAACCCGGTTGAGAAATTCTTCAGGGACGTTTCCCTGTCGAAGTTCAACCCAATTGTATTCATTTCCCACATGCATGAATGCAACCAGCGAATCGGAAGCCCAAATGAGACTGTCAAAAGAGGTTGTGAGATAACCGTCGTTGATCGACTTTTGGCGAGTTTCCTGCAAATAATTCAGGATTGAAATTGTATCAATAAAGCTTTCCCATTTCCCATCTGCCACAAACAATCTTTCATTGTCGGAAGAATTTTTCATGATCAGCATTTCAATCGATTGACCGGATATTTCGCAGAAGCCAAAAAACAGCGAAAAGGCCAGAAGCCCCCAATATGGGCTGAAAAATTTACTCAAGAAGCTGAGGGGTTTGCCATTTAACAAAAAAATGTGTTGTATATTGCCAATCAAACGGCAAATATATTTCAGTTTAAAACGTTTAAGTTATATTTGCAAAAGGAATGTTCTAAGAGATTGTGTATGAAAAATTCAAAATTCATTTGGATGGTGCTGATAACTGCGACAGTATTGTGTTCTTCTTGCAGGACTCAAAAACAAGCTTGCGCGGCATATAGTCAGGTAGAACAGCCAACTGCCACCCAGGTGAAGGGCTAATTAAATGTCATTTTGGTCAATACTACGCGATAGCAACGATCTTCAATCCGCTATCCATTTAAGTGCAGGAAAGAATCGATTCGTTCTGATCTTCAAGCATAGTACGAGATGTGCCTTAAGTTCAATGGTCAAAAACAGGCTTGAAAGAAATCCCAATTCTCATATTCAGTATTTTCTTGTTGATGTGATTTCAAACCGCTCACTGAGCAATCATTTAAGTGTTGACACAGGCATACAACACGAGTCTCCCCAATCATTTTTATATTCGAATGGAAAGTTAATTGATGTCAAATCGCATAGTGCAATTGATCCATCAGAATTAGCGCGTAGGATAGGGACTAATCATTAAACTTAAATGTGATGTCCTGATTTATTTCGGGATTCAAACTTTTGGCTACCGGACAATGGATCGCAGCCAGTTTTAAAATATCCTGTTCTTCCGGAGTATATGTAGTGTCGGGAAATCTTAGTTCTACTTGTATTGCTACTACCCGCCGGGGATTGGTAGCCATTTTTTTAGATACAACTGCTTCTACAGATCCCAAAGATATATTGTTGATTTTGGCCTTGATCCCCATAAGGGTCATCATACAAGCGGCCAAAGAGGTTGACAATAAATCGGTTGGTGAAAAATGTAATCCCTCTCCATGATTGTCAACAGGGGCATCAGTGACTATTACGGAGCCGGATGCCGTATGTTTATTTGAAGTGCGTAGATTACCCAGATAGGTTACTTCGGAAGTTGCCATAAACTATATATCTTTATCAGTGTTTAATATTCACCCTAAATTGCCTTTGAATTTGCGCTTATTTCTATCAATAGCGATCATTCTCATGGTTCAAAGCTACAGTTTTGGACAGGAACAACAGGCGACAATGTTTGATGAAGCCACAACAATTTATGAAAAGTCAGTTTTTGGTGGACCGATAATTCACACTAGGGGATGGGGTGCGCAAATCACTTACGGCAAAAATAAAACTGCTTTTAAATCACGCATCTACCAATTGGATATTGTGAACATGCGGCATTCTAAAGAAATAAGAAGCATCAATGTACAATACGACGAAACCCGGACTTATATTTTAGGCAAACTAAACTCTTTGTTTCTTGTCAGGCCTACCATTGGTGCCCGAAATGTCAAGTTTGATAAGATAAGAACCACAGGTGTCGCTGTAGGTTATACATGGCGTATGGGACCCTCATTGGGTTTGTTAAAACCAGTATATCTTGAAGTAATCACCCGAGATAGTTTCAATGATATTATTGTCGTAAAGTATGATCCCATTGCTCATACTGCCGACAATATTTATGGAAGAGCAGGAGGGCTGAGAGGATTTAATGAACTTGAATTTGTCCCTGGCATCCATGGGGCATTTGGATTCAACTTTGAATATCATCCCAGGCGGGAGGGAATTAAAGCTATTGAAATTGGTTCAACCATCGACTTTTTTCCAACGGGTCCAGTCGAAATCATGGCGTTCGCTCCAAATCAGCAACTCTTCATTAACTTTTATATAAATCTACAATTTGGATCAAAATTTAATGACTGATTCGATCGTTGACACAATCGAAGAGAGACCCAGAAAAATCGAGAAACCAAGATGGCTGCGGGTGAAATTGCCCACAGGTGAAGCGTACCGAAAAGTTCGTCAATTGGTGGATGAACATAAATTGCACACCATTTGCGAAAGCGGCAACTGCCCCAACATGGGGGAGTGTTGGGGAGAAGGTACAGCCACATTTATGATTTTGGGAAATATATGCACACGCTCATGTGGCTTTTGTGCTGTAGATACGGGTCGACCCGACGCTGTGGATGAATTTGAACCCGGCAAAGTGGCCAGATCAGTCAAATTGATGGGTGTGAAACACTGTGTTATTACAAGTGTCGACCGGGATGATCTCGCAGATGGTGGAAGCGTTATTTGGGCGCAAACGGTGAAAGCCATTCGCCACCAGACTCCGACCACAACCATGGAAACACTTATTCCCGACTTTATGGGTAAATGGGAAAATCTCCAGCGCATTATCGACGTAGCTCCCGAAATCGTTTCTCATAATTTAGAGACCGTAAGAAGATTGACCAAACAGGTTAGAATTCAGGCCAAATACGACCGTAGTCTGGAGGTACTTCGACGGTTGAAAAAAGCCGGTTTACGAACTAAATCCGGCGTGATGTTGGGCCTTGGAGAAACAGAACAGGAAGTGGTGGAAACCATGCAGGATTTGCGCGCCGTTCACGTGGATATCCTTACTTTAGGTCAATATCTTCAACCAACCAGAAAGCATTTGCCAGTGGTTGAATTTATCCACCCTGAACAATTTGCGATTTATAAAGAAACAGGCCTGAAAATGGGTTTCAGATATGTGGAAAGCGGCCCCCTTGTGAGGTCTTCATATCATGCTGAAAAACATATGTTTTAATTATCTGAACGCTTTCTTTTCCGCCATTTTATCTCAATGCCTGTGGCCGTTCCACCAAATACCCAATTCCAAAACCGAATCAAAATTGGCATCAATGGATTTGGAAGAATTGGCCGCTGTCTCACGCGATTAATTCTCACCAATCCCGATTGTTCTATTGAAATCGTGGGTGTTAACGATCTGGGAAGTCCGGAAGCTTTGGCACATTTGCTGGAATTTGACAGCGTACATGGGCGGTGGAAGGCCGAAATTTCACATGATTCAAATTCACTGGTTGTGAATGGGCATTCTATCCCTTTGTTTTCCGAACAAAATCCTGAAAATCTGAATTGGAGTAGATTGAATGTGGATGTGGTGGTAGAAAGTACAGGACGATTTAAGACCTCTGAATCCGTCAGGGGCCATATTTCCGCTGGTGCAAAAAGGGTTTTAATTACCGCCGTGGCTTCAGGAGAACCGATCAAAACCATCGTTATTGGAGCGAACGAAAATTTGCTAAACGGGAGCGAATCTGTTATATCAAACGCCTCATGTACAACAAATTGTGCAGCCCCGTTAGTTGACATTATCGATCAATTGTGTGGTATAGAAAGCGGTTATATTACGACCGTTCACTCATATACGAGTGATCAGACATTGCATGATCGTCCACACGCAGATTTGCGACGGGCCAGAGCAGCGGCGCTTTCCATCATTCCCACCAGCACGGGAGCTGCAAAAGCCATTACCAGAATTTTCCCCGCAT
>JBGTLS010000243.1:0-9321 GCA_041744015.1 Cryomorpha sp.
AATCTTATATCGGTGGGTGGCCCAATATTTATATAATCAACCAATGATTTCTTCTCGAGCTTTTCGATTTCAGTCGCATTCGGCTTGCTTATTTTCACTTTTGGGTCATCCTCACGCATTACGGTAACAACCATGAAGAAAAAGAGCAACATGAAAATAATGTCTGGAAGCGAAGCAGTGGATATTGCTGGCTGACCTTTTTTACCTTTTCTATAAAACTTACTCATTGTTTCGTTCTTTAAGGTGTTCCTCCAAAATCTTTCGGCTCAGCTTCAGAAATTCGCTGTGGATAAACTGAGCGAACAGCTTTAATCTTGGGTTGATCTTCTAAAACATTGGACTTTAATTCACTGTATGCAACACCGAATTTCTCCTGAGAAAGTTCGTTTCTCAATTCATTTACAGCAGCGCTCAATTCATTTTGCACAGCAATGTAGGTTTCATATGAAGTCCCTCTGTCGTTTTGAAGAGAAATGAGCGCTGAACCCGGGAGCTCCATGTATTCACCAATTAATTCTACTGCCGTGAGTTTATCCTCCCAAATGCTCAGCCTATCCTTGATTTCTTTGTTATCAGGGCTTTGAGCAAGCGACGCCCGCAGGGTGTTGATATTGGTCAGGGCTGTGTTGCGCGTCATGCGTGAAAGTTGCGGCAAATCAGGTCTGTTGGTGGGATTTGTATAAAACTCCTTGGCACCGGCTTTCAAATCCCGGATATCCATTGGTTGTTTTTCTACGAGCAATTGATTGTTGCTGTTTACCAGCACTTCATACACGTCCCTTTGTCTCACCTCAGGCGGTGGCGGCTGATCTTCCGGAATAGGCGGCGGTAATTGCCTTAATATTCCGATGTCCTGGTCCATGGTCGTGGTCACCAGGAAGAAGATAAGCAGCAGAAAGGCAATGTCGGCCATCGACCCGGCATTGATTTCCTGTAATGGTCTTCTTGCCATGTTTTCTTCTTTTATTTAAAAATTCGGGAAACCTCACTGACTACTGCTGCAACGACCGCGCCAATAAGCAATACATACATCAACAACAACCCTGCTCCACTCACTTTGCTCACCGTAGGGGTAATGTCCTTATAGCTGCGCAACACCTCATCGGAAGCCAGCATATAACAAATAACAGCTATGATTATAAAGCCGACTATGCCTACGAGCAGGGAGACATTTTTCTTGATATTTGTCAGTAACTGATACAATCCGAAAAGTATCGCAGCACCTCCGGCAATAGCCATCAGAATCAGTGTAAGTGTGATGGCAGAACCAATAACATATTCATAACCAATCATGATCATAATGCTCATAACGAGCCCTACGACACCTATTATGAAAGCAAGGACGGTTAATCCTGTGCTTAATTTTTTCTCTTCCATCATAATTTTAGCTTCTTACGGTTCTGTAACGAAGTAACATGTCAATCAGTGAAATCGAAGAATCTTCCATATCATTCACGATACCATCCACTTTAGCCACGATGTAGTTATAAAATACCTGAAGTATGATGGCTACTACAAGACCAGATACAGTGGTGATAAGGGCGACTTTAATTCCGTTTGCAACAACACCCGGAGAGATGTTATTCTCAGCAGCGATGGCGTCGAATGCAGCGATCATCCCGATTACTGTACCCATGAAACCGAGCATAGGGGCCAGAGCAATAAACAAAGAAATCCAGGAAAGTCCTTTTTCCAAAAGACCCATTTGAACCCCACCGTATGACACCACTGATTTTTCCACCATATCTATACCTTCATCATAGCGCTCCAATCCCTGATAGAAAATGGAAGCGATTGGTCCACGTGTATTTCGGCAAACATCTTTTGCAGCTTCAATTCCACCCGTATTCAGCGCATCTTCTACTTCGCGCAGCAGTTTGGGTTTGTTTGTAGTAGCCATGTTGAGGTAGATGATACGCTCAATAGCCAGAGCAAGACCAAGAACCAAACAAATCAATACGAAAGACATAAAGAATGGTCCTCCGTCAATAAATGTGTCTTTAATCGTTTGGTGGAAACTTCTTTCTGTTTCAACAGCTGCTGTCGTGATTTCAGGTGTTTCCTGCAAAGGAACAACTGCATCTGCCGGCTCTTCCATAATCTGGGCTCCGGTGGTGTCAATTGTTGAGGGATCTCCTGTTTGCGCAAAACCGGTAAAAGCTGGCCCAAAACTGAGGGCACCAAAAAGGGTTAAGACGGTCAGTATTTTTTTCATGGTTTAGAAATTGTTGTTACTGAAATTTTGACGGGTTAGGGTTTAATATTTAGGTAAAAGTTCAAACGTATGCGCATGCTATGGCGGAGAGGAAGGGATTCGAACCCTTGATCCCCTTTCGGGAAAACACGCTTTCCAGGCGTGCGCCTTAAACCGCTCGGCCACCTCTCCATTCAGCCCAATTGGTCGATTCCGTAGGGCAAGAGGGCGCCAAATTACAAAAAATACTCATTGCCAAAAAAATTAATCTTTATCAAAACATTATGCGGTAGTCTTTAATTCAGGAGCGGTCAGTTCTCCGCGCAAATCTGTAGTAAAAGCTTTTTTAAAGAAAGTGCCGCTCAGTCCCCTTCCCAGCAAATGCATACTCTTGGTTATTGTCGCTTCTATCATCATGTCCCCTGCTGAAATCACTCCCATTTTTTCAAGTTGTGCACTCGTTTCATAACGACCCTGAGACACACCGCCCGCACGGCATTGAGATACATTTATAATGATCAGGCCATCATCTATTGCACCGCGGAGAAGTTCCAAAAACCATGAATGCGTCATGGCATTTCCGCTACCGAATGTTCTAATGATCAGAACTTTGTTTTCTTTTATCCGGGTTGCTGCTTCTACGATATGCCTGGATACTCCTGGAAAAAGCGTCAAAACGGCGATTTTATTGTCCATTTCCGGATTAACCGAAAACTTACCTTCCTGAGCCGGCCTGAGCGCTGCATGGTTGTACTTTATTTGTACCCCGGCTTCTGCCAAAGTTGGATAGTTTGGAGACCGGAATGCCTCAAAATGTTCGGCATTGTACTTATATGTGCGGTTGCCACGATAGAGTTGGTACTCAAAATAGATGGCTACTTCCGAAACTACAGGTACGCCTTCCCGATGTTCAGAGGCAATTTCAATGCTGGTGATGATGTTTTCTTTTCCATCCGTCCGCACAACGCCGATGGGAAGTTGAGAGCCGGTGAGAATAACTGGCTTTGACAGATTTTCAAGCATGAAACTCAGGGCAGATGCCGTATACGACATGGTATCACTTCCGTGAAGTATTACAAAACCATCGTAGGATTCATAATTGTCGCCTATAGTCCTGGCCAGTTGCTGCCAGTGTTCCACATCCATATTGCTCGAATCTATAGGCTTCTCAAATGATACGGCACTCACATTGGCCGAAAGCTGATTGAGCTCGGGTATTTGCTTCTGCAATTGACTAAAATCAAAGGGAGCCAAAATACCGGTGCGCGCATCTTTGATCATACCTATGGTACCTCCGGTATAGATCACCAGAATGTTGCGGGCTTTATTCATCGAGCTTAAAGAGTTTTCGTGCATTGGATGTTGTTTGTCTCGCTATTTCAGCAATAGGCAATTCCATTATTTCAGCGAGTTTTTCCGCGATCAGATTAATATATGATGTTTCATTCCGCTTTCCGCGAAAAGGAACGGGGGCGAGGTAAGGCGCATCGGTTTCGAGCACGAGCCGGGTGATGTCTGCCCCAGGAAGGATTTTATCAAGCCCGCCATTTTTAAATGTGACCACTCCTCCAATACCGAGATAAAAGTTGGGATAAGCCAATGCTTTTATCATATCATCTCCATTTCCCGTAAAGCAATGAAAAACGCCTGAAAGCCGGTCATCGCAATGTTCGTCCATGATTTGAAACAACTCTGGAAAGGCTTCTCTCACGTGAATGGCGATGGGCAGATTTTTATCCTTCGCCCAATTGATCTGGGTTACAAAAGCTTCGACTTGTTGCGGAAAGAAAGTTTTATCCCAGTAAAGATCCAACCCGATTTCACCCACTGCGTGGTATCCTCCCTTATCGAGTTCTTTTTTAACAATGTCGAGTTCTTCTTCAAAATCTTCCTTCACAGATCCAGGATGTAAACCCATCATTCCCAATGTTTTTTCGGGAAACCGGGACCGGATTTCATGCATGGGTGCGATGCTGCGACTATCTATATTGGGTAAGGACACCACTTCTATTCCTTGCGCAAAAGCGCGCTCCATACAGGCAATCCTGTCTTCGGCAAAAGCTTCGGCATACATGTGCGCATGGGTATCAAAAAATTGCATGGATGAATTCGTTTGGTTGCAAATGACGGAAATCGGTTACATTTGAAAAAATGCCACATTTCTCTTGACAAAGGTCCTTATTATTCGGTTTAGTTCCATCGGCGACATCGTTCTTACCACACCTGTAGTGCGCAACCTCAAAATGCAAATGCACGACGGTGTTGAAATTCACTACCTCACCAAAATTCAATTTCGAGGAATCGTGGAAGGCAACCCCCACATTTCCAGGGTGCACACGATCGAAAAGAGCACCAACGAAATCGTCGACAGGCTTAAATCAGAACATTTCGATTATGTCATTGATTTGCATCGAAATCTTCGTTCAATGCGTGTAAAACGCAGTTTGAAGGTCCTCGATTTTTCATTCAACAAACTCAATTGGCAAAAATGGTTGCTTGTCCATTTTGGTATCAACCGGATGCCAGATGTCCATATTGTAGACAGATATATGGAGTGTATCCGACCATTCGGTATAGAAAATGACAACAAAGGATTGGATTTTTTCCTGCCTCCGATTGAGCAATTGGTGATGCCAATCTTACCGGAATCGCATAAAATGGGATACATCGCATTGGCTATCGGGGCGGCTCACTGGCGTAAGAAACTCAGGCAGGAACAATATATCAGCTTGTGCAAAAAGCTGGATGTTCCAATAATTCTCCTCGGTGGCCCTGGCGAAAAATTGGAAGGCGATGCCATTGCCCTGGAAGTTGGATCAAAAGTATGGAATGCTGCCGGTGGCTATGACCTGATTGGTTCGGCGTGGCTCGTTCGGGAGAGCAAATTGGTCATCACTCCGGACACAGGTATGATGCACATCGCTGCGGCGTTCAAAAAACCCATCATTTCACTTTGGGCGGCAACTATTCCTGGATTTGGAATGTATCCCTATCAAAATGGCGCATTGAATGAAATGGTTGAAGCCACTCATTTGGACAAAAGACCATGTTCAAAATTGGGCACCAAATGTAAATACAACACTTGTCGCTGTGTGGATGAACTGTCGATTGACCGCGTGATTGACGTTGCGGGTGAGGCCTGGAATCAGAAATAATCTGTCAAATTCTATTTGCCAAAGATCGCCTTGAGCTCTGTGGCGTCTTCCGGTTTCATTTTTCCAGCAAGGATGAGTCCAAGCTGCCTTCGGCGCAGCGCACCTGCAAAGCGCTCTTTTTCTATGTCTGTTTCCGGTATGAGTTCCGGCACATTGATAGGCTGGCCCACCTGATCTACGGCTACGAATGTGTAGATCGCCTCATTGCATTTCGTGCGTTTACCGGTTCGGTGATTTTCCACAAATACATCGATGAATACCTCCATGGATGAGGAGAAAGATCTCGAAACTTTTGATTCAATCGTTACGATGTCACCCAATTTGATCGCCTTGTTAAATGAAACATTGTTGACTGCTGCGGTGACTACGACGCGACGGCAATGACGCTGCGCCGATATGGCTGCTGTGATGTCCATCCAGTTGAGCAGTTGACCTCCCATCAGATTGCCAAGGGTATTGGTATCATTGGGTAAAATGATTTTGGCGCTCGATGCAAATGTCTCTCTGGCGAATTTTGTTTCTTTCATGACGAAGGTTTCCGGGTGCAAAGATAGGCTGCCAGTTGTGGGATAAAAAAATTTCAGTGTCGATTCACCAATTCCATTTCCTAATTTTGATCCAATGGATGGTAACTTTTTGCTGGCGGCAAAATCGCTGCATATCATTTTCGTAGTCGCGTGGTTTGCTGGTCTGTTTTATATTCCCCGCCTTTTCATTTACCACACTGAAGCGAAAGAAAAAGAGGAACCAGCCAGGCAAATTCTTACTTCGCAATACAAAATAATGACCAAAAGGCTTTGGTATATCATCACCTGGCCGGCTTGTGTACTGGCTGTGGGTTTTGGACTGTGGATGATTTATCTATATCCCACCTACCTATCGATGACCTGGATGCAGGTGAAATTGGGTTTTGTTGCTGTACTTCTGGTGTACCACCTTTCATTACACTGGCTGTATATCCGGTTGCAGTCGGATTTATATCCGCTGTCCAGCACACAACTGAGATTTTACAATGAATTGGCCACAGTGTTGCTCTTCGCTATCGTGTTTACAGCAGTGTATAAAAAC
This sequence comes from Cryomorpha sp., assembly GCA_041744015.1. GTDB lineage: Bacteria > Bacteroidota > Bacteroidia > Flavobacteriales_D > Cryomorphaceae > JBBQZU01. The sequence goes on from JBGTLS010000243.1 coordinate 6,418, forward strand.
ACCTCGGGTTGGTATTATGGGGTACTGGGAATTCTCTCTCTCGGAGTGATTTTGAGTCTGGCCATCATGTTGTACAAACGTGCGAGGCAGAAAAAACTTTAAGTCTGAGTGAGCAACCATTCCCGTGCCTCTTCCTCAGTCTTAAAAAGTCGGGTAGGACGGTGAGGCTGGTTGTAACGCACAAAAAAATTTGCCGACATTTGATGGGCGTAATGCTCTGTTACGATTGCATCTGCCAAAATCTGATTGGTGATGTCCTGAGATGAAACAAGGTCTCTTGCTTCCGGATTTAAAGTAGCGCCAGCTCCGGCGCTAACAAGAAGACGGGTCGCCTCGGGCATTTTGGAATGAATGGTTTCAAAAATTTCCCGGACTTTATCTGGGTGTATGGTTTTCCCGGGATAGAGATGGAGTTCCACAATGCCGTCTTTATCTAATTCAAGAGAGCAATTGTCTAAATCGAATTTCATGTCAGCAACTGTCAGGAATGGAGTTTTTTGAGCAACCATGCGTTCGGAAATTGTCCACTGTTGCGGGCAGAATCCAAAGCTACAAGTGCCGTACCATAATCCTCAAAACTACGAAGACGAACGCGGTGCAGATTTTTATGAAAATCAAGTATCTCAGCATCAAAGCCTTGAGATTTAAGGCTGGAAACAAATTTATGGGCATTTTCTTCTGCACTGAAACATCCGGCTATAATGTGGTACAATCTTCCCCGATCAGACGCTATTTTCACCTTTCCAGGTTCGGCAGGCTTCTCTAAATTAATCCATACCCCAGTGCTATCTATACGCTGATTTTCAAAGGAAAAAGGAAATACAGCGCTGTTCTCAGGAAAACCAAACTCGTCAGATACAGGTGAAATGTCGGTTTCAGATTCAGGTCGTGGCGTATAACGCGTTGCTATTTCTTTTGCTGACCTAAATGGGTTGAGGTCGGCTACCGTTATTTCTGAAGGACTTTTGAAATCAGTCACAAGTGCCACATACAAGCTGAGACCGATGAAGGGTATGAGTGTGGCAGCAGCAACCCAATAAATTCCGCGCGAAGATTTGTCGGATTCCAAAATCTCTGAGTTTTCGGCAGCAGTTGGAATAAGGACTTCCTGCGCTGAATCAGACCCGGCAACCTCCTGATTAATAGAAGGAAGGGATGGCTGAGCGATCAACGGGGGCAATATAAAATCTTCAAAACCAAATGAAGCTTTAAGAAAATTCTGATCATTGGAGGGTTCAAAACGGAGGTTCTGATGGTGGTCAAAATACAGAACGCCGATTTTTTTGAATTTGACTTTTACGCCCTGATTGAGATCCTGCAAATATTTTTCAACGGATTGCCGGATATATTCATTCGCTTCTTCAAAACTCCATCCTTCCAGATCGACGCAGGCCTGCGCGAGTAAACCGTCGTTTTTGCTCAGGTTGCGGTTAAATCTTATGTCTTTGGCCGCTGCATGTGCTATACCCGATTTCTCATCAATCCGGGCCGGTCTGTAATTGGCCACAAATCCCCCCAACTGTGGTACAATAACACAATCGTAGTCGTAAAGCAGTTCACTGATATGTTTGTCGAGCGGAGTTGGCATGTTTAATTGAGGTCGAAATTACATATTACAGCACTGTTCATCAAAGAAAATACTTTTTTTCAATCGCTTTTAAATCTTCGGGTGTGTCCACAGCATCTGCCCGCTGTTCAGTTAGAGCTGTATAGATTTCATAGCCGTTTTCCAGCCAGCGAAGCTGTTCGAGCGATTCAGCCATTTCCAAAGAGCTTTGCGCCAGGTTCCCCAATTCTATGAGCACTTCAGATTGATATCCATAGAGACCCAAATGGATATAATGTTTGTTTGTTTTTTTCCAAAAATCTGCGGAGGCAGGCGTATTATATGGTATGGTCTGTCGCGAAAAATACAGGGCTTTTCCCCTGGTGGAAACCACGACTTTTACCCGGTTCACATTTGTAATTTCTTCTTCAGTTACTGCCGAACTGATAAGTGTCGCTATTTGAACTGTCGGATTCTGAAGTAAGCCTACCACTAAATTAATTTGGATTGGGTCGATAAAGGGTTCGTCGCCCTGAATGTTGACGACGATAGTGGCATCGCTGTTGAGTTTTATAAAAGCTTCACGACAACGGTCTGTACCTGTCGCCAGGAGGGGATCCGTCATCACGAAGTCTCCGCCGAAACCGGAGACTGTTTCTGCAATTCTATTGTCATCTGTAGCTACAACAATCCGGTCGAGCTGCGATTTTTCCGCCTGACGGTATACCCTTTCAATCATTGTAACACCGCCGATGGATGCCAACGGTTTTCCGGGAAAACGTGTGGAACCATACCGGGCGGGAATTATCCCCAAACTTTTCAAGATGCTTTATTTAAATTGTCAAGTTTACTAACTTTCGGGTTCCCATTCGTGCCCAACACCGATGAAACCTGATAAGCTATCCATTGATCGCTCCGATATTTTTTACCAATTGGCTTTAAGTCAGGTTGATGGTATCGGAACACTGAGTGCCAAAAAACTTATTCAGCACTTTGGTTCAGCAAAGGAGGCTTTATCTGGAAAAGTGAGGGATTTGCTTCAGGTTCATGGTATGAACAGCGCACGAGCCGCAGCTATTTATGCCTATGCCGATTTCGAGAAAGCTGAAAAGCAAATGGCCTTTTGCGTAAAAAACGGAATTGAAATACTCTCATATCAGGACAGGACTTATCCCAATCGACTGAAACATTGCGACGATGGTCCACTGGTGCTTTTCAAAAAGGGTAATGCCAACCTCTGTGCGAAACGAATGGTGAGTATTGTGGGAACGCGCAGAATCACGGATTACGGCAAGCAAATTACGCGTGATCTGGTAACCGGACTGGCTTCGTATGAAGTTACGATAGTCAGTGGATTG
>JBGTLS010000244.1:0-14764 GCA_041744015.1 Cryomorpha sp.
GCACAACAAGCACAAAGTTTTATTGCCGGGTTTCTCTATTTCATCGGAGTTGGTTTCGTCTGCTGACTATCTCGACTTTATAAACGATGGCGGTTATCAGGATTTTCGACACTGGCATGCCGAAGGATGGGATTGGGTAAAGTCCAATCAGATTTCTGCTCCGATGTATATGCATAAGATCGACGGCATTTGGCACAGGTATACCCTGGCTGGTCTTCAGGAACTCAACCCGGCACAGCCGATGCTGCACATCAGTTTTTATGAAGCGTCAGCATTCGCCCATTGGGCGGGATTCAGACTTCCTACAGAATTTGAATGGGAGGCTTCTGCCAAACATTTTGACTGGGGTCAATGTTGGGAGTGGACCAACAGCGCTTATCTGGCATATCCGGGATTCAAAACAGCTCCGGGTGCCATCGGTGAATACAATGGGAAATTTATGATCAATCAAATGGTTTTGCGGGGTGCATCCAAGGCTACGTCCCAGCGTCACAGCCGAATTACCTATCGCAATTTTTTTCATCCAAACCTGCAGTGGCAATTTTCAGGTATCAGACTGGCGAAATAATCATGGATTTTATAGACAATGTCGATGCCGGTCTTTCGGCGCAACGCAAATCATTATCCTCGCGCTACTTTTACGACGAAACGGGTGATAAGATTTTTCAGGAAATCATGCACATGCCTGAATATTATCTCACTGATTGCGAACACGAAATTTTCTCAACACGCGGAAAGGATATTCTCAAAGCCCTTAACCTCGAAAATGGAGGATTTGAACTCGTTGAATTTGGTGCTGGTGACGGGTACAAAACGAAGATTCTCATCGAAGGATTGCTTGCCGCCGGAGGCGACTTTCATTACATGCCGATCGATATTTCTGGTGCCGTGCTAAAGGGGCTTCGAAAGGCGTTAAAAAAGCAATTTCCAAACCTGGTCGTTAAGCCTGAGAATGCTGAATATTTTAAAGCCCTGGAGAGAATCAGTAAAAATTCAAAAAGACCCAAATTGGTTCTTTTTCTCGGGTCGAGTATCGGTAACTTTATGGAAGACAGGACATTGAATTTCCTCAATTCGTTGTATAGCAAACTCAATTTTGGCGATAAAGTATTAATTGGTTTTGATCTACAAAAAGATCCTGCCACAATTTTAAAGGCATACAACGATGAGAAGGGAATAACCCGTGCATTTAACCTCAACATTCTGACAAGAATCAACAAAGAATTGGGAGGACATTTTGAACTCGATAATTTTGACCATTACCCCATGTATGATCCGGAAACGGGTCTGGCTAAAAGCTATCTTGTCAGCAGAAAAGAACATGAAGTATATGTTGGTGCATTGAATAAAAAGTTTCCATTCAAACGAGGGGAAGTAATTCATACAGAAATAAGTCGAAAATATACCATGGAGCAGATCAAATCTCTTTTTACCCGTACAGGTTTTCAGGTTGCCGAACATTTTCACGACTGTAAACATTACTATGTAAATACGCTCGCCCTAAAATCGAAAACATGAAAGCAATCTGGAATGATGTTATTCTGGCCGAAAGCACAGAAACCATCAATATCGAAGGGAATCACTATTTTCCACCTCATGCGATTCGAAAAGACTATTTCCACGAAAGTGATACGCATACCGTTTGTCCGTGGAAAGGAACCGCTTCATATTTTAATATAGTTATTGATGGAAAGGAAAATAAGGATGCTGCCTGGTATTATCCGGATACCAAACCTGGCGCAAAAGCCATCAAAGATTACATCGCATTTTGGCGGGGAGTGAAAGTTGTGGAATAGCTGGAATTTTAATTTTTGACTACTTTGAGGCCGAGCTTTTTGCCCTCAGCGAGCATATAGGCATGAGCTTCCGCAAAATTATTCTGAATTTCTCCTTCCAGCATGGCCTCTTTGATCTTGTTTTTGATGATCCCAACCTCCCGTGATGGTTTTATTCCAAAAGTTTCCATGATGAGCTCACCGCTCACCGGTGGTTGCCAGTTGCGCACATGGTCTTTCTGTTCCACCTCGATCAACTTCAACTTGACCTTTTCATAATTGGCCAGGTAGCGTTTCACTTTCACTTCATTCTTGGAAGTAATATCGCTTTTGCAGAGAATCATCAGGGCATCGATATTGTCTCCGGCGTCAAACAGCAGTCGGCGTATAGCTGAATCGGTAGCTTCTTCGCGTGTCAACGCGATGGGGCGCAGGTGCAAGGCTACAAGCTTTTGCACAAATTTCATCTTTGCGTCAAGCGGAAGCTTTAATCTTTTGAAAATTTCAGGCACCATGCGGGCACCCCGGTCTTCATGACCATGAAATGTCCAGCCCAATTGAGGTACAAACTTTTTTGTAACTGGTTTTGCTATATCGTGTAATATCGCTGCCCACCTCAGCCATAAATCATCAGACTGTACAGCGACATTGTCGAGCACCTCAAGGGTATGGTAAAAGTTGTCTTTGTGTCGTTGTCCCAATTTTTCGTCCACTCCCTGCAAGTCAGTCATCTCCGGGAAGAAATAGTGAAGCAGGCCGGTATCAAAAAGCAGTTTAAAACCAATTGAAGGTTTCCTGGAGAGAATAATTTTATTGAGTTCTGTAGTGATCCGCTCAGAGCTGACGATTTTGATGCGATCGCTCATTTCACGAATAGCCTGAAGCGAAGCTGCTTCGATTTTAAATTCAAGTTGGGTTGCAAACCGAATGGCCCGCATCATACGCAAAGGATCATCGCTGAAAGTCACATGCGGATCTGTCGGCGTGCGAATGATTTTCTTTTTCAGGTCACTGATACCATCAAAAGGATCGAGCAACAATCCGAAATTGGATGGGCTCAGACCGATGGCAAGGGCATTGATCGTAAAATCCCTTCGAAGCTGATCATCCCCGATACTGCCCGACTCTACAGAGGGCTTCCGGGAATCGCTGCTGTAACTTTCCTTCCGGGCACCGACAAATTCCAGCTCCCAATCTTCATAGCGCATCATGGCCGTGCCGTAAGTTTTAAAAACTTTGACCTGCACATTTCCTGCTTCAACTGCCACGGCTTTCGCCAAATGAATTCCATCGCCATCGACCACCACATCGATGTCCTTTACTTCTCTTCCCAACAGGGTGTCGCGCACAAAACCGCCTACCGCATAAGCCTCCACTCCCTGCTTGCGCACCACTTCGCGAAGCAACCGAAACACCGGGTGATCCAACACGTGTGAATGGTCTTTGAGCGGCATGGTTATCGGAAATTCACAATTATTGTCTGATGATCCTGATTTCACCGGCCATACCCAATGCGATAATGGGTATTTTCTTTGGGCTACCCGGGATTTTGACGGTCGGCAAAGTTAAGAGATAATCGACCTTTTCCAAAACAGCAGGGGAGACCGAATCGATGTTGCTGGTGGGATTGCCATGAGAATCCAAAAGAGCGGTACATGCCACCGGGCCATTTGTTATTTGCACCAATTTACGCGCTTCAGCAGATTTTACCATGCGAATAGCCACACTTTGATCAGATGCCATTGCATTTGCTGCGAGATTTTGGCCTTCCGGCAAAACAAGTATAATTGGGTCTTCACTCGTATCGAGAATATCCCAGGCCAGGGGTGGTACTTCTTTTACATATCGGTTTAAGCGCGCATCACTGTCCACCAGTATGGTAAAACCTTTATCTGCACCCCGGGATTTTATTTGGCGCAAACTTTCCATGGTGTTTTCATTACGAGCGTCGCCGATAATTGCGAAGCTACTATCGAGAAGGGCAATGAGCAGTGATCCTTCATGAAGTTTTATGGGAGCGTCGGCAAAAGAAACAGAGGGTATATTCACAACATTTTTGTTACATCAATGGTCAGGGCACATTTAAAATGTCCTTCGGGACAAGCTTTTTTGCCGTGAATGCCACAGGGCCGGCAGGTGAGAGGTTCTTCTGTTTGAATCACACGGGCACCATCACTTACTGGTCCAAAACCAAATTCCGGTATCGTGCTGCAGTATACTGCAGTAACAGGTGCATTTACAGCCGAGGCCATGTGCAGAGGTGCCGAATCATTGGCATAATTCATCCGGGCATTTTCCATCAAAGCGGCTGATTGAAGATAATTTAGTTCCCCGGCGAGAATATGGACATTGCCCTGAATGGTTTTTTCCTTGATGGCCGAACAAAGTTCGAGATCAGCGGGCGCTCCCATCAAATATACGCGCCAATCTGATTTGCACAGGTCGATGAATTCCACCCATTTCGATGCTGGAAATTGTTTTGTAAACCACACGGAAGCGGGAGCTATGCATATATATGTTCCCAGTTTGTATTGTTCCACTTTCGTGTAATCATCCGCTGTGGGGTAGAGCACAGGTTTTTGAAATCCGGGATCGGTGAGGTGTTCTATCAGGCTCAGGTTGCGGTTTATTTCATGCATTTCCTGATCTATGATGTGCGGAAACTTGTGTGTGTATGCGAAGGAAAACGGATTTTTTGTGAAACCGATTTTCATTTTGGCTTTGGAAGAAGTGGTGAGCAATCCGGAAGATGCGAATCTCTGCAAGTTGATAAGCAAATCATACTTCCCGGCCCTTACCTGTCTGCTGAGTTTGGCGAGGGCGTTGTATTTCGATTTGGTTTTATCCCATATCAGCACCTTGTTCACTTTGGGATGTTCGCGAAGAAGCCCCTCATTCCCTTTGCGAAGGAGAAAATCTATTTCCGACTCAGGATAAAACCGTCTCAGCTTTTCGATAAGGGGAGTGGCCAGAATGACATCTCCAATAAAAGCGGTTTGTATAATCAGAATTTTCTTCATATCAGTTTAAACGGCTACCTGATTTTCCCTCAGGGCGTCGTTTAGCGATGTTTTTAAATCTGTGCTCGGTTTACGGTGTCCGATGATCAGGGCACAAGGTACCTGAAAAGACCCGGCTGGAAAATATTTGGTGTAAGATCCGGGAATGACCACAGCTCTTTCCGGGACTTCTCCTTTCAAAATATGAGGCTCTTTTCCGGTAACATCGATGATATGCGTGCTTTTAGTAAGGACGACATTCGCTCCCAAAACGGCTTCCCGACGAACGCGCACGCCTTCCACTACGATACAACGCGAACCAATGAAAGCACCGTCTTCAATAATCACAGGAGAAGCTTGTAAGGGTTCCAGAACCCCGCCTATACCAACGCCTCCACTGAGGTGTACATTTTTACCGATTTGGGCACAACTTCCTACAGTAGCCCAGGTATCCACCATGGTACCTTCGTCGATAAATGCGCCAATATTGACGTAAGATGGCATTAATATTACTCCCGAGGAAATATAGGCTCCATATCGGGCGGTGGCAGGTGGTACTGCCCTGATACCCTTTTCTTTATATCCGGTTTTCAGCCGCATTTTATCGTGGTATTCAAAAATGCCTGATTCAAGGGTTTCCATTTTCCGAATAGGAAAATATAAGACAACTGCCTTTTTAATCCACTCATTTACCACCCATTGGTCACCCTGAGGACTGGCACACCGCAGATTACCGGAATCCAATTCTTCAATTACTTCCTCAATAGCTTGTTGGTAAGGTTTTCTTTCAAGTAAGCTGCGGTCCTCCCAGGCAGCGAGGACGGCTTCTTCGTTTGTCATTCAAAAGGAGTTTGAGCAACAAAGATAGTATTCTGGCAGGTGCTTTGGAAGGTGGTTTTTCACGTGTCATCAACGGCATCAGAAAAGATTGCTTTTCTTTGGCTAAGGGATCGGGATCTCCTCTTCAAACTCTTCACGACCTATTTATGAAAGACTTAAACTTCGGTAGTCTGTATAAAATTACAGTTTTCCTGGTGTTTGCTACCATCCTCTTTTTTATTCTGATCGTTGGTCAGGGTATTTTGGTACCGCTGGTCATATCATTTTTCATTGCCTTTCTTTTAATTCCTTTGGCTAATTTCCTGGAGCGCATTCGCTTTCCGCGTGTCCTGTCTGCCATTACCAGCGTAATCATTGCTGTGGTAGTGCTCGTCGCTCTTTTTACTTTTTTCGGGAGCCAGATAAATCGTTTTTCAAATGACCTGGATGATATAAAGGTGCGCGTTAAGGAGATAAAACAAGATTTACCGGATGTGATTCAGGATCAACTCGAAGGTTATTCCACTGATGAAATACTGGCATACGCACAGGAGAATATGGGTGCCATATTCTCCGGTTTGACCGGGTTTATAGGTGGTTTTACTTTCGTATTCATCGTTCCGATTTATATCGCTCTGATTCTTATCTATCGCGATCAGTTGCGTAATTTTTTGCTCATGGTTTTTGATAACCGAAAACTCAAACCAACACAACCCGCTGTACCTGTGATAGGAGATTCAGAAGGAATTAAAGACCTGATTCCCAAAATCAGGTTGATCATTCAGAAATATATTGTGGGAATGTTCTATGTAATTGTGATTCTCTTTATTCTATACAGTGCGGCATTGTTGTCATTGGGTATCAAACACGCTATTCTTTTTGCAGCCATTGCATCCTTATTGAATATTATTCCGTTTGTTGGACCATTTCTGGGTTCGGCTTTACCCATATTATTTGCGCTGGTTACCAAAGATTCTTTGTTTTATCCCGTGGCCGTACTCGGTGCTTTCATAGTGATCCAAAGCGTGGAGGGCAATTTCCTTACACCAAAAATTGTGGGAAACAATGTGAGTTTAAATCCGCTAATTACGCTCATTACCTTGTTTGTGGGAGCAGCAGTATGGGGAGTTGCCGGAATGATTTTATTTATCCCGATTGTCGCTGTAATCAAAGAGATTTTAGGGAGTATCGATGGATTAGAACCCTACGCCTATTTGCTCGGAACGGGTGAAGAAAAAGTAAAAAAACCTGGTTTAATGGCCCGGATGTTTGGGCGGTTGAGAGGGCCACGGGGCGGGTGATCATAATAGCCTATTACTTGTTATTTCGCTTTATCCGAAGTCCGGTCAGGACCTTTAAAGTCGTATTTTCTTCGCAGGTATAGGGTCAATTCTCCCCTTGTTTTCTTGCGCCTGAAACCCATAAGATGTAATATTTCCACACTGTACCAACGGGCTATTTTTGTGTTCACGACCATTGTATGGTTGCTTTTCATAAATGACCGGACTCCGGGTAAGAGAGGCAGAATTTTATGAAAAGACAACCGGCGTATCACAAAGGAGACTCCCAGCCAGAACTTTGCAATCTGCCTGATGATGAAAAATGCGTCTTCCCCTTTGTTTTGATATAATGGCATAAAAATTAAACCTTTCTCAGCCGCATAAACCATCTCCCCATTGAGCCGGGCCAGAGGCTGTGCGCGATCTATGGCTTGGAAATTCTCAAACCCTGGAAGCATTTGAAAATGATCATTTAAAGAGAGGCCTTGTCTGCGCCTAACCTCGTACACCCGGTGATTGCCTTTGGAGCTGTTCTTCAATCTTGCATAGTACTGCCGGAATTTGGGAACTTCCATTTTTTTCATGATTCCAGCCCTAACCAGCGTGAGCCAAATAAGTGCTTCGTGATTTTTCACAGACTGAGGGTCATTGTGCTGGCCCCCTTCAAAAGCCATCGAAACACATCCCAATTCGTTCACATAACTCAATAACGGCTCGGTAAGATGTTCCTCAATTCCAATCACCACTGGTACAGGAATATATTTGGCCAATTGCCTGTTCATGATGGTATCGCTCATCAATACAAACGGCAGACTTTTTACGGAAGTGGTATGAAGGTCTACGAAATGAAATTTACCGGAATAGGTAGCCATCAGGTGATCAATGGCGCCCCAGAGTTCGATTTGTTCTTCAACTTCGTTGATGATTTCTTCCGGATGATAATTGCGCATTACAGCGCGCTCAACCTGATCTGAATTCCATAGCCGGTTTAGATCCTTGTTGATAAAACGTTCTCCCCGCTCAAGAGCAGTCAGATTTCCCGCCAGGGCAAAAACATTACCATAGAGGAGTGGTTGCAGTTTTTGAATCTCCCGCATTACGTGATTCAAAGCAAAAATCCCAGTCGGTTCATTGCCGTGCATGCCTCCAATAAAAACGAGGTTGGGCCCATCGGGATTCCCGATGATTGCGGCGATTTCACGTGATACGCTGATCGAATGACCTTCTACAAAGTCAAAAAGTGTGATTACTTTGGGCTTCAATGTTTTGCAATTCTTCAAACAAATGTTCAATCATACAGACAAAGTCAAATTCGGTGATCATCCCAATCAATTTTTTGCCATTGACAACAGGTAAGCAACCGAGGTTGTTCTTTCGCATGAGTTTCAATGCATCCACGGTCGGCGTATCAGCACTAACAGTGATTACATTCGTTTTCATAATATCATTTACAGTAAGGTCTGATTCCTGGCCTTCAACCCGCTTGCTGTGATAACGGATAATATCTCCAGAAGAAATCATGCCAACTACTTCACCTTGTTCATTTTCTACGGGGACATGGTGAATTTTGCGCCAGTCCATCAGGCTCGTTACCAGATCTACCTGATCTTCTTCCTGCACGGTATACAATTCTTTGGACATGACCTGACGCACATAACTGTATTTGTTGGCCCACGATCCACTCTCACTTTGGGTAGGATAATCCCAGGTGTGAACGGGCATTCCTGATTGTTGACGTTTTAACATTCCGGCAGTGACAGCCACGACAGCCTCTTCCACTGAAACATTCTTTTTCAAACGGGTGAAGGAATTCTGGGTCCAGATCGATCCCGTTTGATGTGCTTCAACACGATCCTTAATGACACCCAGATAGCGTTCAATATCATGGGAATCAATGTTGACTTTATGAAGACCGGCCCGAGCGATAGGTAAAAGTATATTGACAATTAGATCCTGGGCTGTATGGTTCTTTCCATCTGTCCATTTAAATTGTGCACCTAAACCCACTTGAGCTGCCTTAAGGAAATTGAGTTTGGCATAGTCGAAATCCAGTTGCTCATGGATATTCACCACATCTTCAGGCATACCTTCCATCAGTCCCAACCAGAATGCGGCATTGGAAATTTCATCGATAACAGTTGGTCCTGAAGGAATATATCTGTTTTCAATGCGGAGATGGGGCTTGCCTCCGGTAATTCCGTAACAGGGCCGATTCCATTTGTAGATAGTCCCATTGTGCAGATTTAAAGCGCGGAGTTTTGGAACATTTCCCTTGCGCAATTCTTCAAGGGCATCCTCATCGATGTGCCCGGCAAGAAGAAGTTTGTAGTAAGCGATATCGTATTTAAAAATTTCAGTCACGCTTTCTTTGAGCCAGTCGGTTCCGAAATCAACGCGGCTTTTCAGTTCACGCTCAGGGTTATTCAAATTTTTCAGGTCCACCGTTTGTTCGAAAACCGCGATACGTGTTTCTTCCCAAAGTCGTTTGCAAAAGAGAAGGGGGGAATTGGTACATGCTGAAAGCACCGGACCGGCGATGGCCTGAGCCCAGTTGTATTTGTCCACAAATTCTTTCGGTCGAATCTGAAGATGGATTTGAAAACTGGTATTACAGGCTTCAAACAACATGGTGTTGTGCTTTGTAATGAGCTCATCGGTGCCTTTGATATAAAATTCAAAGTCTCCCCCCCGCATTTTCACCATCGCATCGTTCAGGGCACGGTAACGCTGGAACGGAGTAATATTTTCAAATTCGAGATCTGATTTTCGGATGGTGGGAAGGATACCGGTCAAAACCACGCGCGCACCATGTGTTTTTGCCATATCGTCCACCTTTTCCATGAGGTGTTGTAGTTGGTCTTCCATTTTGCGCAATGCATCCCCTTCGAAAACCAGGGGGTCAAGATTGGCCTCGAGGTTAAATTTGGCAAGCTCGGTGGTATAGTGCGGATCGTCGAGTTTTTCGAGCAATTCAAGTCCGACCATCGAAGGTCGAAGATATTTGTCTACAAAACAAAATTCCTGTTCGGCACCGATGCGCATGATGTCACTTTCAAACATATCTCCATCGAGCATGGCCTCCAATGCCTTCATATCCTTCAGGATAGCAGTAACAAACTGCTTGCGTTGTTCTTTATTTTCAACCACAAAAACATCCATTGCTCCCATCTATTCTGCTGATTTTAATTTTTGGTTAATCGGAATTCATTCATCTGCGGGTTCGGGTATGAATTTGGTAAAAAAAAACGGGCATTCCCATTCCCGGATTTATTTTACAGAAAATTTAAGCAGGTTTTGTCCTTCTATGGAAGCTTCCAACACGTCACCAACTACTACAGGACCCACTCCACTGGGTGTTCCGGTAAATATCAGATCGCCCATTTTCAGGGTAAAATATCTGGAAACGTGTGAGATAATAGAATCAAAGTCAAAAATCATTTCCGACGACTTTCCCTGTTGCACAACCTTCCCATTTTTCAATAATTCAAATTCAATATTTCTTGAATCCCGAAGCGAACTGATGTCTAAAAATGTGGCTCCAAGTGGAGCGGAATGATCAAACGCTTTGGCTTTTTCCCACGGGAGACCTTTTTTTTTGCATGTTTGTTGCACATCTCTCGCGGTAAAATCGATTCCAATCCCCACATGAGAATAATATTTGTGAGCGAACTGAGGCTCGATATGCTTTCCCAACTTATCAATTCGCAACACGAGTTCTACTTCATAATGTAGGTCCTGGGAGTGTTCAGGATACATGAAGGGATGGCCTTTCGGCAAAAGGGCAGTTTCCGGTTTTAAAAAGATGACCGGTTCTGACGGAATTTCGCTGTTCATCTCGCGGGCATGCTCCGCGTAATTTTGTCCAATACAAATAATTTTCATATCGATGCATTCATACGATTGCGGATTTCGCGCAATACTTTTTTGGTATAGAGCGGGAAGTCTCCATTCAACATCCATCCGTAATAACCTGGTTCGATGCGCAAAACCTCTTCCACAGTTCGGCCTTTGTGTTTTCCAAAGTTAAAAATCTCCTCATTGTCATCATTGTAAATAATGCGGCCCAGCATATCCACATTGCGATGACGTTGAGAAACGATGTGAAGATGGTCCATATCGTTTTGCACAGGCTTATACATTTCTCCTTTGCTGTTTTCGATCTCAGCATCTTTGTACTTTTCAAGTTGGGCGATGAACACGTCGTAGGTTGCTTGTACATCAGCCATGGCTTCGTGGGCATTGACCATATCTTTTCCGCAATAAAATTTATATCCGGCGCGAAGTGTGCGTTGTTCCATCAGATGAAAGATATTTTGAACATCGATCAGGTTGCGGTTTTCGATGCTGAAGTCAATACCGCAGCGCAGAAATTCTTCAGCGAGAATAGGTACATCAAATTTATTTGAGTTGTAACCAGCGAGGTCACAATCAAATATAAATTTGAATAATTTAGGTGCTATTTCTTTAAAAGTCGGGGCATCCATAACGTGCCGGTCGTAAATACCGTGAATTTCTGACGATTCGAGGGGAATAGCAATTTCTGGGTTGATAAGCAATCTGGCAGGCCCCGCAACGGGATCTGGTTTGCGCTCAATTCGTCCATCGGGATGAACTTTCATTATCGCGATTTCCACTATCCGGTCTGAAGCCACATTGACACCTGTGGTTTCCAAATCGAAGAATGCCAGGGGCTTCTTCAGGTTGAGTTGCATATTATTTTTTGAGTTTGATGGTTTTAATATTTTGATCCTGTCTGATGTGCGACTTGTTTACTATAATTACTTCGTTGTAAGGTGCGTAACCATCCACATCCAGGGTCAGGAAATACTTACCGGGATAAAGTGCAATCATATAACGATCGGTGATGCTGTTTGGAAAATATTGACCAATCAGTTCTTCGTATTGATCCTTAACCTGAATTTGTACTTTTTCCAGAATTTCCCCCCCGTCTTCGGTAATCAGATTGATTAAAAAAATCGCCGGATCGGTTGAATTTATATCCTGATATACGATACGGTATATGTCCAGGTCGCCGTAACCGTCTTCGCGAAAAGCCGTGATATAAGCTACGTCTCCAGCTTCATTGAACGAGATACTTTTTTCATTGGCAGGTGTGTTCACCGGATATCCGATATTTTGAGGCGTGGTCCAGGATTGACTGAGGGAATCAAATGTCGAAAAGAACAAATCATAACCACCCATTCCCGGATGGCCTTCACTGCAGAAGTAAAGGGTTTGACCGTCACCTGAAAGCGTGGGGAAATCCTCATTCATAGGCGTATTAATTTCCGGACCAAGGTTTTTTGGCGCACTCCATTCTCCCGTTGACGGATTTTTGCGTGTAGTCCAAATATCAAGGTTGCCTTGTCCGCCAGGCCGGTCGCTGCTGAAAAGCATAATGCTGCCATCCTGAGACACCGAACAGGCCGATTCAATAGCAGGAGAATTGATGGTTATTCCGAGTTTATCAGGAGTTCCATAACCCCCTTTTTGCAGTTTGCTGATATATATGTCGCCAAAAGTTTTGATGTTGTCGACATAAAAAAACAAGGTATCCCCTGAATTGGTCAGACCCACGCCTTGCTCATCGAAGGCGGAATTTACCTTGTTGTCAAGGCGGGTGGTATTTGTGAAAGCAATGCCATTGTTTGCTGCGCTGAAAATGTCCGATGGGAAATATCCGTCAAATTCAGGTTTTTCTCCGGGTTTCACTTTGCGGCGGGAGGTAAAGATCAATAGTTGCTCATCCTTTGAAACAAAGGGATGATAATCTGGATACATGCTGTTTACCTCAGGTCCGAGATTTTCAAAAGAAACGGATACCGGGTAGAGAAGGAGATCCTGCGCGGCGGAAAAATTGGCCTTCAACCTTCTGAGGTAGTCCTGGTTTTTCTTGTTGACTTTGCCATTTTCTTCAAATTTTCGCACATACTCCAGCGCTCTGTCGTATTGCAGGTGATACGAGTAAGCAGTTGCGATGTCCAGAAGATGATTAGCCGGCATCTTGCCCAACTGTTCAGCACGGAGCAGATGGTCCAATGCCCGGGGAGGATCAATGTTTGTCCTTAGGTAAATCAATCCTAATTTGATTTGATAATCCAGAACATCCGGGGTTTTTTCAATCAATACTTCATAATGTTTTAGGGATTCAAAGTAGTTGCCCACTTCAAAGGCATTACGCGCCGCATTAGGGTCCTGAGCAGAAGCCCTGGGTAAAATACTGGTAAGAATCATACAAATACCAAGTGTAGCTGAAAGAAATTCGATTCTCATGGAGTATCACATTTATATAACCCGCCCTCCATCAATTCGTGAGGAGTTACGATTCCGGTGGGTGTTATCTGGCCGTTATTTCAATATATTGAAACTGTCGGTAATCTTGTTGTTTGGTATTATAATCGTCCTGATAATCCGGTCCCTGAACGGCTCCTTCAACTTTTATAAACTTCAACTTTGTTTTATCAACCTGCATCTCATCCGCAAATTGAAGTATACGTTTCCTTGCATCCGCAGCACGGAGTTTTGCCAGTTTTTCGTTGTTTTCATATGTTTTAGTCGGCACTTTGGATGCACTTCCCACAATGGCTATTTCTACCTGATCTTTCGAATCAGTCAATTTTTTGAGGTTGCCCATAAATCGTTTGAAAACGGCCTCCTCCTCTTCGAGTACAATTTCATTGTATCCGAAAAAACGTTTGTAAGTGGCTGGAATTAAATCCCCGCCTGTAGACGATACAGCCACAATATCATCGGCTTCATCGCTCAGGATAGAAACGGTACCATCTTCGGCAATTTTTATCGGATTCAGCATCAATTCCTTATAAATTTCCTGATACGAACTTTCACAATCGATAGAAAAAGTATCTCTTGCTACAATCTGACCACCAATTTCGTATTCAACATCGTAATCAAAACAGGGTGGCAGAATGGCCACAAATGAACCATCACGTTGGCGCGGCGTAAATACGGTCGATTCACGCGTTCCCTTATTGATCACATTGATCACCATGTCGCCAGGCACTTTCTGATTTTCAGTCGTAATGATAAATCCTTTCAATAATGCCAACTTTACTTCCTGCGGTCGGGGTAAATCGATCATGTAGATATCTTTTTCTCCAAATCCTGAGGCTTTTACCGAAGAGTAATAGGCTCTTTTTCCGTCCGCGCTGGTTACAAAAAACACGTCATCGTCAGTCGTGTTAATTGGATATCCAATGTTTTCAGGTTTTTTCCAGTTACCACTTTCATCGAGGGTGGATGAGAAAACATCAAAACCTCCCATGCTATTATGACCTTCGGAACTAAAATACAGGGTGAGTTCATCCGGAGAAATAAATACCGCATCTTCTTCATATGGGGTATTGATATTCGGTCCGAGATTCATCGGCGCGCTCCACTTGCCATTTGGCAGTTTTTTGACACGGTAAATATCCCGGCCGCCTAACCCTCCGCTGCGATTGCTTACAAAATATGAGGTCTGACCATCGGCAGTCAGAGCCAGGTGGGTTTCCCAGGAATTGGAATTGATGCCTTCCATTTTGATCGGTTCCGTCCAGGTCTCGCCCACGAGTTTACTTTCATAAATATTGCCCACACCATTGTCATCCCTGTACAGGAAAAGGGTTTGGCCGTCAACAGATACATTGATGGTGGCTGTATGATCGTCCGTATTGATATCGAGCAATTCCGGGGTTTGCCATTCCCCTTTTCTGTTTTTATAAGAGGCGTAGATATCCTCAAAATATTCACCCGATATCCTGTCTTTCGCGCCAAAATTGGAACTGTCGGCACGCAGGCGTCTGGATGTGAAAAAGAGGGCATTCTCATCAATGGATATTACCGGGCTGAATTCAGGATATTCTGTATTTACAACTTGTCCGAGATTGGTGAT
>JBGTLS010000245.1:0-8056 GCA_041744015.1 Cryomorpha sp.
ATTGAATTATAAATCAAACCAGCGGTTTGAATAAATTATGATTTCAAAATGCAATTATCTGCTTTCGAAAGGATACTTTCACAAGAACATATTTGCGTCCGTAGAGGTCACTGTTCGAATCCAGGAAATCCTCTTTTGGAAAATAAAATTTATTAAAAAAGCCTATTATGAAATATACGAGTATCAATCCTTATAATGGGGAAGAAGTTGTAACTGTAAAAGGTCATACAGAAAAAGAATTAAACACCATATTGAATCGCGCTGGCGAAGTATTCGACAATTGGAAAACCATTTCCCTGAAGGAGCGATCGCGCCTGATGAAGGAAGCGGGAAAAGTCCTGGAAAAAAATATAGAAAAATATGCTGGCCTGATCAGTGCAGAGATGGGTAAACCCATTGTGGAGTCGCGGGCGGAAGTTAAAAAGTGTGCCTGGGTTTGTGCATATTATGCTGACAACGCAGCAAATTTTCTCGCAGATGAAATCATAAAAACTGATGCCTCAAAGAGTTTTGTGCGCCACGATCCTATAGGTTGTGTATTTGCGGTCATGCCCTGGAATTATCCATTCTGGCAGGTATTCAGATTTGCGGCTCCAACGCTGACAGCCGGAAATACCGCAATTTTAAAACATGCACAAAACGTTTTTGGGTGTGCTCGGGAAATTGAAAATATTTTTCAGGACGCCGGATTTCCCAAAGGCGTTTTTCAGAGCGTTTACATTGGTCACGATCAGACGGAAGCTGTTGTATCGCATCAGGCGATACAGGCCATCACGCTTACTGGAAGCGAAAGGGCGGGTTCTGCCGTATCCCAAATAGCTGGAAAACACCTGAAAAAATCCCTTCTCGAACTCGGTGGCAGCAATGCGTTTATTGTATTGGCAGATGCCGACATTGATCTGGCGGTTGAAACCGCCGTGAATGCGCGAATGATGAATGCGGGTCAAAGCTGCATTGCGGCCAAGCGATTTATCATCGAGGAAAAAGTGTACGAGGAGTTTGTCGATAAATTTGTAAAAACGGTGATCGAACTGAAATCGGGTGATCCGATGTCAGAAGATACAAAAATTGGTGTGCTTGCGCGCAAAGACCTTGCAGCCGGTGTTCAGAAACAAGTCTCTCAATCGGTAAAAAAAGGAGCTAAATTACTTTTGGGGGGAAATCACAAAGACGCCTATCACGAACCCACTGTGTTGGGAGACGTTAAACCAGGAATGCCCGCTTTTGATGAAGAAACCTTTGGACCGGTCGCCGCCATGATTCAGGCAAAGGACATCAAAGAGGCATATGCACTTTCTCAAAAAACCATTTATGCGCTAGGGGTAATGGTTTTTACTAAAAACATTGATCAGGCTCTAGCCAACGCGGCTTTGGTCGGTGATGGCGCCTATTTCATCAATGAGATGGTGAAATCAGATCCGCGTTTGCCTTTCGGAGGTCAGAAGAATTCAGGATTCGGAAGAGAACTTTCCAGAGACGGAATGATGGAGTTTATCAATAGGAAAACGGTTTATGTGAGGTGAAATTGGGAGTGGGGAGTTGGGAATTGGGAGTGTTGAATTACCGAATTGAAGTAATATTTACGACTTATGCCTTCTCTGTATAATGAACATCAGATAATCCCCTCAAAATATCCGCGCTCAGCTCTGCTGTGATATCCCGTTGCGGATTACCCAGCAATTCATATCCTACCATAAATTTTTTGACTGTCGCAGAGCGGAGAAGTGGCGGATAAAAATGCATATGAAAATGCCATTCGGGGTGTGCTTCCCCATCAGTAGGGGCCTGGTGAATTCCGGCTGAATAGGGAAATGAAACCGAAAATAAATTATCGTAGCGAATCGTTAGCCGTTTGACTATATCAGCCAAAGCGGAAACGAGGGCTTCATCAAACTGACCAATGTGCTGAAGATGTTTTTTACTGACAATCATTGTTTCGTAAGGCCACACGGCCCAAAATGGCACGAGAGCAACAAAATGTTCATTCTCAAGCAAAATACGCTCCTTCGCTATTAACTCCTGTGCAATGTAATCGCCAAGCAGGCTCCGGTTATTTTTTTCAAAATACGCCAATTGCATGTCCTGTTCTTTGGCCGGCTCATCAGGAATTCCGCGACTTGCCCAAATCTGTCCATGCGGATGTGGGTTGCTGCAACCCATAGTTTCACCTTTATTTTCGAAAATCTGAACATAATTGATATCCGAAAGGGCGCCAATTTCAGTGAATTCTTTTTGCCATACGCGAACAACACGCTCAATGTCTGGCAAACTCATCACCGGAAGCGTGAGCTGGTGATTTGGGGAAAAACAAATAACCTTACACAAACCCTTTTCCACGTGAGATTGGAGCAGCCCATCAGAAAAATGACCATCCACAGCGACGTCCTGTTTCAGGGCTGCAAAATCATTTGTGAAAACGAAAGTGTGCGGATAATTTTCGTTTTGATGACCACCAGCACGTGTATTACCGGGACAGAGATAACAAGTCGGATCGTAAGTCATATCTGACTGGCGAATAATTTCCTCCTCCTGCCCCTGCCAGGGTCTTTTGGTGCGGTGAGGTGACACCAGAACCCATTCGCCTGTCAGAATATTATACCTCCGGTGTGGTTCGGTGTTTAAATCTCTTAACTGCATTTTTTATTATTTAATTCCGCGAAGATTTTTTTCCCATTTCCACGCTGAAGATGTCATATCATCCAGATTGTATTTGGCTTTCCAGCCCAATTCTGTATTGGCATGGGTGGTATCGGCATAAATTTGTTCCACATCACCTGGTCGCCTATCCGAAAAATGATATTTCAATTTTAATCCCGATGATTTTTCAAATGATTTAATAACATCCAAAACAGAAAATCCCTTGCCGGTCCCGAGATTAAAAACTTCATACGACGCTTTCGATTTTCCATCGAGTATGCGCTTGAGTGCCACCACATGCGCTTGTGCGATGTCCACCACGTGGATATAATCGCGCACTGCGGTACCATCGGGCGTGTTGTAATCTTTACCGAAAACCTTTAAATCCGGTCTGATTCCGGCCGCAGTCTGTGTAATAAAAGGCATGAGGTTATTGGGCAGTCCTTTTGGCAACTCACCAATCAGTGCGGAAGAATGGGCACCAATGGGATTAAAATATCGAAGTGAAATAGCTGAATTGATGGTTCCCGCGTCTACCGATTGTTGCAGGATTTCTTCTGCCATTTGTTTCGTATTGCCATAGGGCGAATTGGCGGGAACAACGGGACTGCTTTCGGTAATGGGCAAGATATCCGGTTGGCCATAAACAGTGGCCGATGACGAAAAAATAAAGGCAGTCTCCGGTTTTTGCCGAAAGGTCTGCAATAAATTAATAAGCGAAAAAAGATTATTGCGGTAATAAAGCAGCGGATTTTCCACACTCTCTCCCACCGCTTTAAGCGCTGCAAAATGAATGCAGGCCACAGCATCCGAATGTTTTGAAATGGCAGCTTCTGCGGCGACCTGATCTGAGAGATCAACCTGTTCAAATTCCGGTTTCTGACGGGTAATATGTGCGATCTTGTCCAGTACTCCTATTTCCGAATTCCGCAGGTCGTCAAAAATGACCACAGAGAAGCCCGCTTCCATCAATTCCACAACCGTGTGAGAACCAATAAAACCCGTTCCACCAGTGACAATAATTTTCTTTTTCATCATTCTATTCGGTTTACACCGTCGTTCGCTTTCACAAAATAAATTTCGGGTTCAATTCCAGTTTCAGCCTGATATGACCTGGTAATTTCGGCGATTGTTTCCCGGCTATTCTCTTTTTTTACAATATTAATCGTGCAACCTCCAAAACCACCACCCATCATTCGCGCACCCAATATTTCGGGCCGCGATTTTGTAAGAGAAACCAGTAAATCCATTTCTTTGTTGCTCACCTCGTACTCCTCACTTAAACCTTTATGGGTTTCGTAAAGCAACCGGCCCAGTTCTACAATATCATTCGCCAGAAGTGCTTTTTTCGCCTGCATCACCCGGTCAATTTCCTCCACCACAAATTTTGCCCTGGTAAACGTTATGGAATCCATCTCCTGCTGAAAAGCAAAAAGGGTCTTTAAATCCACATCGCGAAGACCTTTTACTTTTTCTTTTTTATTTGCGATAACAGATACTGCTTTCTCGCAGGATTTTCTACGGTCGTTGTAGGCCGAGCCGACCAATTCGTGTTCGTATTTCGAATTGATCAAAACCATATCGTATTCCCCCAAATCTGTGGAATAGGTTTCAAATTCCAGACTGCGGCAATCGAGACACATAAAACTGTCCTTTTTTCCAAACATCACGGCATACTGATCCATGATGCCACAGTTGAGGCCGATGCGGTGTTCTGTTGTCTGCGCGATAAGTGCGATTTCTTTTCTCGAAAGATTCAATTCAAACAATTCGCTCAGAGCGAAAATAAATCCGCAACACAGCGCTGCAGAAGACGAAAGCCCTGCGCCGATTGGTATATTCCCACCAAAGGCCAGATGAAACCCCTCAGGGACTAATATGTTTCGGGCTGCAAGTTCAGTCAGGGCTGCCCGGAAATATTGTTCCCAATTGCTGCCTTCTCCGGGTAGACAATTATCCAAATTAAACTGCGCTTCGGTGGCGTACCCGAGTGCGCTTAAAGTGCAGGTCCGATCTCCCGATTTTGATATACCGAAAATCAATTCTTTGTCGATCGCAGCCGGCATAACGAATCCATCGTTGTAATCCGTATGCTCTCCAATTAGGTTGATACGTCCAGGCGCTCTCACAATGACCGGCTTTTTTCCAAACCTGTCGGAAAATTGACTCCGAATGTGATTGATATCCATCATTGAATTTTTACCAGAACATGGTGTAGAGAAGTCCCAAAATTAAGATGATTCCCATTGAAGCGATGTTAAATACCGGCCCTGTTTTGAATAAATCCACACCGAACACAATGGCGCGTGGAGAATCTGTTTTGCTTTCGTAAAGTGAAATCGAAACGATGAGGACAGATAACAACAGAAATACGATTCCCATTTGATTGAGGAATGGCACTTCGCTGAAAAAGTAATCTACCAAAACACTGAGCGGCACCGAAGCGATCGCTGACCAAAGAGCTGCTGTGCCTGTGGTTCTTTTCCAGAAAAGGCCGAATAAGAAGAGGACTACGATTCCCGGACTTACATATCCCGTGTATTTTTGAATAAACTGAAATATCTGCTCTTCACCACCGAGTAACGGTTGAGCGACAATTACGGCGATCACCACGGAGAGAAAACCTACGAGACGACCCACATTTACGAGTTTGGTCTCAGAAGCATTTTGACCAAAAAAAGGCTTATAAATATCCATGGTAAAGATGGTTGCTGTGCTGTTCATCATCGAACTCAGCGATGAAAGTGCTGCGGCGATCAGTGCGGCGAAAGCCAAACCACGCACACCGGCTGGGACCAGGTCGCCAAGCAACCACGGATAAGCTTCATCCGGGCGTGCGATATCTGCCTGCATCACGAAAGCTGCAATGCCCGGAATAACAACGATAAGTGGAATTAACAATTTCAGGTAACCTGCAAAAGCCAAACCTTTCTGTGCTTCTTTGACACTTTTTGCGGCAAGCGCTCTTTGGATAATATATTGGTTACATCCCCAATAACTCAAATTGGCGATCCACATACCACCAACCAGAACGCCCAATCCGGGCAAATCCTTGTAATATGGATTGTCTTTGGAAAGAATCATATCAAATTTGTCAGGCGCTTCGCGGTACAAAACCTTCATTCCTTCAATCACTCCTGTCCCATCGCTCACAGCATTCAGCGCGAGGTAGGTGGTGACAAGTCCGCCAAAAACGAGAAATACCACCTGCACCACATCTGTCCAGGCGACCGCTTTCAATCCTCCGTAAAGTGAATATGCCACAGCAATCACTGCCAATCCAATAATGGATTGCATCATGCTGATTCCCAGTACCACGCTCAGGGCAAGTGACGACAAATACAATACGGTGGTGAGATTTACAAAGGTGTAAAGCAATACCCAAAATACCGCCAGGATGGTTCTGATGCGGCTGTCGTATCGGATTTCGAGAAACTGGGGAAGGGTAAAAATCTTCTTTTCAATAAAAATAGGGAGGAAGAACTTTGCAACGATGATGAGCGTCAGGGCTGCCATCCATTCATAACTGGCAATGGCTAATCCAAGGGCATAACCCGAACCCGACATGCCTATGAATTGCTCAGCGGAAATATTGGCTGCAATCAATGAAGCGCCGATCGCCCACCAGGGAAGGGTATTTCCAGCAAGAAAATAATCATTTGAGTCTTTTTTGTGACCCTTCTTGTCACGGGAAATCCACAATCCAAAGGCTACAATGAAAATACAGTAGCCGAAAAAAATCACGAAATCAAGGGTAGAGAAGTTCATTTTTTGAGACGGGATTGTTGAATGAAATCAGAGCTGAGGGTGTACTATTCAAACCGGCAAGCGTAAAAATCAAGAGAAACAAGTGGCAATTATCGGAATAAAAAACAACTGAATCGACATATGGCTCAGATTATTTACTGTGAATTAAAACCGTCATGCAACATTCCAATTGGAATTACCACGAACCCAATAATCGATTTTTATTTCCAGCTGTTGACTTGATTCATTTATTATCAGCATATTAAACAAATCTCAGACTATTTGTTCACATTCTCATGATCCTCATCGGGTAATTCCATATCTGTTGTGTACATTTAACACAAGCATTGATTCATTGTATTTATGGTAATGAACTTTGAGTCCTTTCAAAAAATCGGAGATGACAAATAAATCTTTATTTGACAATCATTATGCTGACGATCGTGCATGTTGGTCGGCATTCCGACAAGGTGACAAAGTCGCTTTTTCCCTGATTTATCAAAATCATTTGGATGCCCTTTTTAATTATGGAATGAAAGTGGTACCAGACCGAAATTTGGTAAAAGATAGCCTCCAGGATCTTTTCATGGATTTATGGAGAAATCGTCAGAATCTTTCTGAAACTGATCAGATCAAATATTATTTATATACGGCTTTTCGGCGAAAATTGATCAGAGAGGCACAAAAATCACGAAAACTGCATTCAATTATTTCCCACGAAGACCTTTCCAATAGTGTCGTATTATCAGTTGATAATAAAATCATATCTGAAGAATTGAAAAGCGAACGAAAAGCGCTACTGATGCGTGGTTTAAAAAAAATTCCGTTGAGACAGCAAGAGGTGCTCAATCTGCTCTATTATGAAAATTACACATATGAGCAAATCTCCCAAATGATGGGAATTCACGTCAAATCAGTTTATACGCTCGCCTGGAAGGCATTTGGTTCTCTTCGAAAAGGATTGAAAGACATCCGGTAGAGCACATGAAAATTTTCGACTTGATTATCAATTGGATATATCTCCAATTCATTTTTTTTCAATTTTTCAAGGATAGTTTTTAAGAATCGTTGTCCTATTTGTGTGTAAGAAACACATTCGATGGATTTCGATAAATACACGGCAGAAGATTTTGCACTTCATCTGGAGTTTCGAAAATGGGTCCTTTCCCCCGATCGGGCCAGCAATGCGTTTTGGGCAAATTGGTTGAACGATCACCCGGAATCTCTGGCTACAATTGAACAGGCGCGATTTCTCGTTGAAAACCTTGCGTTTGTTGAGCATAAGCTCTCTTCCACAGAACGCCTCCACATTACAGAATTCATTGATAATGTTGTCAACCAAAATACGCAGAAGGACGCAATTGAAAACGTTTTTCCACTCAATTCTTATGCAGTTACTACAGGAATCAGGAACAGGAAATCTCTCCGGTTATCCCGTCGGATGAAGTGGTTTTCCTATGCTGCAGCTATCATGATCCTTGCAGCCACTACATTTTTTATCAACGAATTTGTCGGATCTCCAACCTCTACAATAGAAAGGTATGTAACCAAAGAAAGTCCGCGTGGTCAAAAAACCCAGCTCAATCTCCCTGATGGATCAAGAATCTGGTTGAATGCCGGTAGTTCGGTGAAATTCCTTGAACATTTTTCAGAAACCCACCGCGATATTTAT
>JBGTLS010000246.1:0-5547 GCA_041744015.1 Cryomorpha sp.
ACTACAACGACAACGGCATCAAGGAGTTGAATGAGTTCGAACTCGCCCGACCAGAAGACGGTCAACGATATATCAGGGTATTCACCCCTACAAATAATTACTTACGCGCTTTCAGCAATCAATATTCCCAAACACTCAATATCAGTCCAGCCGGTATATGGATGGCCAAAGACGATTTTCGAAAAGTGCTTGCGCGATTCAGCAATCAAACTGCTTTTCGAATTCAGCGGAAAACACAGAGAGAAGATGGGGTGGAACGATTCAATCCATTCGTATCATCCATAGGCGACAGCACCCTTATATCCCAATCTTCGAGCATCAGAAACACTGTTTTCTTCAACCGCAGCAGCAGCAAGTTCGGAACTGACTACACATACAGCAATCAGGCGGGCAAAAATCCGCTTACCACAGGTTTTGAAGAGCGCCGTCAACAATCGCACC
The DNA here is from genome assembly GCA_041744015.1 of Cryomorpha sp. GTDB lineage: Bacteria > Bacteroidota > Bacteroidia > Flavobacteriales_D > Cryomorphaceae > JBBQZU01. The sequence goes on from JBGTLS010000246.1 coordinate 442, forward strand.
TTCTACGAATACGGTATAACTTCACTTCGGCATACGGTATTTTGTTGGAGCAGGAAATAGGAGAACGCGAGAGTGGTTCGGATGTCATAGACGGCAGAAACTTTGATATCGCATACTATACCCTTAAACAAACTTTTTCATATCAGCCTGGCACATCCTTTAGAATCAGCTTCACTAACTCGTATACAGAAAAGGCTAACAGCGCAATGTTGGGCGGAGAAGTCGCGGAGCTTATAGACCTTGGTTTGGAAGGACGATTGAACAAATTGGAATCGGGATCCTTTTTTGCGCAATTGAATTATATCGCTATCGATTTTAGTGGAAATGCGAACAACAGCCTTGCCTACGAAATGCTCGACGGGTTGCAAAATGGGAATAACGTTACCTGGGCTGCGGGAATAGAGCGCACGCTTGGAAAGAATCTACAACTCAGCCTGAGTTACAATGGCCGAAAATCAGACGAGGTGAAATCTATTCACACCGGCAATGTTCAGGTGAGGGCATTTTTCTAAAAATTATTTCAGATCGAGGTCGGTTTTTCCAATCAGGGTACCACTTTCGTACATTTCGATCAGGTATTTGCCTGTTGGCAAAGGGTCAACTATCGAATAAAAAATACAGAGATCCATCTCCTCTTTATTATAGTCAATCACCCTTTTGATGCTGTACTTCCCACTTACGCCATTAAATTCGAAGCGGTTGTCGCCACCGGTTTCTGAACTGAGCACAACGCCATCGGGAGATATAATGCGCAGATAAATATCCTTTTTCCCGTCCTTCGAAATGCGGTTGGGCGCAATCTGAGCACAGGTTCTGATGAGCTCAGTTTTGTCAGCTTTATTGATTTCCACCTGTTTGCCATTGTTTCTCACACGAAGTGCCACACTGCTCAAATTATTGGCCTGTAATACTGAGCCTGTCGCCACAATCGTCTCAAGGTCCTTCTTCGTGCTTTCTAATTGTTGTGCTTTGGTTTTAACCTGCGTTAGCTCCTGAGACAAAAACTGATTGTCTTTCTTCAAATCGATATTCATTGTGTTCAATGAATCGATGGTTACGAGATAGCCTTTCATGATTCCCCGTAAGGTGGAAGCCTCCTTTTTCAACTTACCGATGATATAAGCGTCGTCTTTGTGTTTCTCAATCTGTTTGAGCATCTCTTTGATTTGCTCTTGCTGCCCGAGAATTTCCGCACTGAGTTGATCATTCTGAACAGTCATGGTGTCGTATTGAATAAGCATATCCTGTAAGTCGCTTTTCAACTGCAATTGCTCGAGTTCCAAAGTGGAGATTGTTTCCACCTTTTCAGAAACTTCAGTGGTTTTGGTGAGATATAAAATTCCAAGAATGACACTTAACGCAGCAAGAAGCACGATGGAAATCACATATTTTCTGTTGGGAGATGCAGTGGACTCTGCCATATAAAATCAAAATTTAGATAAATCAATTTGTACAACGCGCTCTAAACGATTAACTTTAAAAAAGTTAACCTGAATTGAGACCCGTGATTCCGCAAAAGTACAATTTTGATTGGTTCCATGATTTAGGAAATTTGCTGTTTCCGAAAGTTTGTGACGGCTGTGGATCGCCTTTGAATAGTCAGGAAGACTTGCTTTGTCTCACTTGTCTGTACCAACTTCCCAGGACAAATTTTCATTTATACAAAGCCAATCCCATTGCTCAAAAATTTTGGGGTCGCACGCCAATAAACGAAGCATTTTCCTTTTTATTATTTGAAAAAGGAAATATGACACAGCGACTTTTGCATGCGCTCAAATATCGCCACCGCCAGGACATTGGTGAGCGGCTTGGCCTGATATTTGGCAGGGACCTCGCCGAAGACGGGTACAGCGGGCCGGACTACATCGTACCTCTTCCGCTTCATGAAACCAAACAAAAAATCAGGGGATACAATCAATGCACATCAATTGTAAATGGTATGTCTATTCACTTGGGCATACCTGTCCTTCACGAAGCAGTGAAGCGCGTTACAGCAAATGCCACACAAACAAACAAAGGTCGGTTTGAGCGATGGTTAAACGTGGAAAATATATTTGCTGTAGTGACACCAGAAATCCTTCAGGGAAAACACGTTCTTCTTGTCGACGATGTGATCACGACTGGTTCCACCCTGGAAGCCTGTACAAAAGTAATGCTCGAATCGGGAGTTCGGGATGTGAGTCTGGCCACCCTCGCCTCTGCCTAAATCGGCTATCTTTGCGGCTATGAAAGTTTTCGATCGCGACTTTACAACCGCCCTGCAGCACGTAAAAGGTGTTACTTCCGGTGAAAATAACCAGGTAGCAAATCTGGCCAATATTGCGGCTATTTTAAAAACATTGGAAGGTTATTTCTGGGCAGGATTCTACATTGTTGAGGGACAGGAGTTGGTACTCGGGCCTTTTCAGGGACCTGTAGCCTGCACGCGAATAGGTTATGGGAAAGGAGTATGTGGTACCTCCTGGGCCGGGAAAAGATCTATTCTCGTGCCTGATGTTCATTTGTTTCCCGGGCATATTGCTTGCAATTCCCTCTCACTATCGGAAGTTGTGGTTCCGGTGATAGATGCAGTCGGAAATGTGCGAATGGTAATCGACGTCGACAGCGATTTACCCGCAGCCTTTGACACCAAGGACATGCTATTTCTGGAAGCGGTAGCGACTCATATACTTACGCTTCAAAACGAGAAAGTCTGAAAATCTTTGCGCGCATATGTCTAATGGCATTCCTGGCCGGATGTGCTCAGCAAACCAATCCCACCGGGGGGTTGAAAGATGAGATTCCTCCGATGCCTGTTTCCATCTCTCCCCCTTTATTCACCACCTATTTTGAAGGCAACTCCTTCGAAATCGTTTTTGACGAGTACATTCAAAGCCAGGATTTATCATCACAATTAATTATCTCTCCCCCTCTCAACAAAACGCCGGATTACAGGGTGCGGGGCAAAAAACTTCAAATGTCATGGACGGATACGCTTCAGGAAAACACCACCTATCAGTTTAACCTCGGAAAAGGTGTGGTGGATTTAAATGAATCCAATCCCAACACGGATTTGGTATATGTTTTCTCTACCGGAAGTTATATAGATTCACTGACCGTAACAGGTAAAGTGCTTCAGGCCATTGACAATCAACCATTGGTCGGCGGAGCTGTTCTGTTGTACACATCTGATGTGGATAGCCTGCCGATGACTCAACTACCGGGATATTTAGCCCTGACCAATGAGCTGGGAGAATTTCGGGTCCGGTATTTACCGGAAGGGGAATTCAAACTATTTGTGCTGGCAGAAGAAGGTGGAAACTATAAATATGACGGACCACCAGAACAGATCGGTTATCTCGACAACACTATCACATCAATTCCCGAGGATTCTGTCCGTACTTTAATCATCCCTTCATTTATCGAAAGCGATACGACTCAATATATCAAATCAACTGTATCAAAAGATTACGGTTACTATGAAGTCGTTTTTAACATAGCGGCTAAAAACCCTTCCATCCAGTTTATGGACGTGGAAACAGAACAATTAATAACACCGGTAAGTGTACTAAATGACCGACGGGATACTTTGCGCAATTGGGTGAAATTGCCTGCGAGAGATGATCTTGAAGAAGTAGAAGTGATCATCAGAGACGATACCACATACGCCGACACCTCATTCTGGTATATTGAACCAGACCCGAAATTTAAGGACAAGGCCACATTATCTGTGACCTCCAATGCCACCCGGAATAAACTCGATTTGAGCCAGTCTTTCGACCTCCTGTTTTCTCATCCACTTGAAGAGGCGGATACATCGCTCATCTGGTTGCTTGAAGACAGCGTTCGGGTTTATCCTTTTTCCATGGAACAGGATCAACTTTTCAGAAAATTGAAAATAGGCTATCCATTTACAGCCGAGAAAACTTACCTGATCAGTATTCAGGCCGGTGCTTTTCAGGATTTTTATGGAAATTACAGCGACAGTCTGGGCTTCGGCTTCAGTCTTCAGGATGTTGATTTTTACGGCAATTTCAGGGTCAACGTTGTGCTGGACGACAGCTTATTAAAATCACCAGTGTTGTTGCAATTGAGTGATGATACCGGACTTAAGCAGGAAGTGAGACTTACCGGAAGCAAGAAGGTTGAATTCGGTCGAATGACACCTGGGAAGTACGGCCTGAAGATCATTTTTGACAAAAATGACAATGGAAAATGGGACACCGGGAATTACCTGAAAAATATTCAGCCAGAGAAGGTCAGCATTTTCCCTGAACCTGTCGAAATCAGGTCCAATTGGGACAAGGAAATTGAGTGGATACCGCTCTCCGAATTTCCTGCAGATTAGTCCAGGATGCGAAAACGGTCGGCGTCGAGGTGCAAAGGAAACTTTTCACGAAAGTCCTGAAGTGATTTCCAATTTATGGTACATTTTAATATGCCATCACCCACATAACTCTCCGGTGTCAGGGATTCTCCTTTTGCGTCTATCACGATAGAATGTCCATGATATGGATGACCATTTCCATCCATTCCCACGCGATTCACACCAGCGATATAACACTGATTTTCAATTGCGCGGGCCATCAACAATTTGTCCCAGGCACCCAACCTTGGTAACGGCCAGTTTGCCACATAGATTTGGAGATCAACTAAAGAGCTTCGACACCATACCGGAAACCTCAGGTCGTAGCAGATTCTGGGTAAAATTGTCCATCCTTTGAATTGGAACGCAGCGGAATCCTTACCAGGAGCATATACTTTAGTTTCTCCGGCCATACTGAATAAGTGGTGTTTATCGTAAACATGCTTTACCTCACTATTTTCTATGAAGCAAAAACGATTGTAATACGATCCGCCATCTTCCACAATAAAGCTTCCACACACGGCTAAATTCTTCTGAATGCTGATCGCTTTCATCCATGCCACAGTATTTCCATCCATTGGCTCAGACAGGTTTTCCGGGTGCATCGAAAATCCGGTTGAAAACATTTCCGGAAGGATGACCAAATCGGTGCCGGAGCCGGAAATATCCACCAGCTTTTCTTCAAACATCGCCAGATTTCGCGGCTTGTCCTCCCAATGCAAATCTGATTGAATCAAACAAAGCCGAAGCTGCGATGCAGG
>JBGTLS010000247.1:0-1824 GCA_041744015.1 Cryomorpha sp.
TTTACAAGGTTTACAAAGTTGATGACCAAATATTTTTAGACTTTGAAACATACAGAAGGTCACCAAATCCCTACGAAGATATCGACGAAGGATATTATATCCTAAATACGAACATTCAAGGTGGAACAGCAGATGAAACGGATATGCTGGATAATCAAAAGGCTGCTGCATACTTTGAGCCCTGGAAATACAAAATTGAGCAAATCAATAAAGGGGATAAAGTTTTCCTTTACAGATCGGGAGTCGGTATCATAGCAAAAGGAATTGGCTCTGGAATCATTGATAAACTTCCCTATCACGGAGAAGAAAATTGGTCAAATGAAGAATATTCAACCAAACTATCTGGATTTAAAAAACTTTCTAAGCCACTCAGGGCTTCGGAGATTAAGAAAATATCCGGAGTGAACTATGTATTTATGCAGACCATGTTTTCAATTGATAAAGAAACGGGTGAGGAATTGTGGAAATTGGCATAAGAACATCACGCCATTACATCAATCACCCAGAATTATAATAGTTCGTGAGCCGATTTGGTTCTTTTTTCAGTGCAATTTACTCCGAGCTTGTATTCTAAGTTCTTCCTGCCAAAATTCATAAATCATCACCATGGCAAGGGTATCCAGTTCGCAGTACTTCAGCAGGCCTGCTATTATTCTGTTGCGCTCCATGTCGGACATATAACTGAACTGCATTTTGGCGAAAGCTGTCATTGCGGCTCCTCCTGAACTCAGCTCGTCGTCGGTGATGAAGCTTTCGATCAGATCGGGATCAATGTCATCAAAAAGTCCGGGCAGGAGTTTGTATGGATCTTTTACTTTCCCGTTGGCGTCTTTTTCGATCCAGGTCCAGCCATCGTCGAAGTTAAGGCTTTTGATTTCGCTGTTTTTTCCGTAGATCGGTTTGGAATAATTCTGCTGTAGAAAGGCAGATCGGCTGAGCACGGCAGGTAGCACTGCCTTTATCGAGTTTGAGCCTTTGGTACGTGGGTCATAATAGTAGTCCTTGACCATTTGCCACATATCCACCATGTTTCGCGGTCCTTTGCGCTTCTCATCATTGTGGTAGGTAATAGAATAAATAAAGGAGAGGAGTTCGTCTTGGTCGCGTACTTCACCGGGGGGTGTGTTGCGCAGTTGGCGGCTGATCTGGTTGAGGACGGTGTTCTCATGGCTGGCAAAGCGGAAAATGGTTCCTTCGTCGGTTTCCAACGCCGTTTTGAGTTTTCTGAGAAAGTCGAAATTAGGAAATTCTCCGCGCTCGAGTTTGATGTACTGGTCTTTGTGTTCCACCTTTCCATCGGCATACATGATGTGATGGGAAAACTGAAAAGCGATTTGTTCATAGGGTCTCTGGCCTTGGTAGAAAGGGATGGCCACCATGGAAGTTTCAAAATCTATGAAGTGAAGGGGATACTTGAAAGTGCGCATAAGATCACGCATTCCATCTGTATCGAGATAAATTTCATCATCCTGATTCTGCACTTTCTCTATCTGCATCCACTGTCTTTCCTTAGGGGACAAAGTGCCTTTTGGAGATGGCTTCACCGGATCCATGTCCTCTTTTTGCACCTGATGCATAAACATCACACCCTCTTCAAGCATTTTATGTTTTCCCCTGAAGTTCCATATGTCTTTGATCATGGGTTGATCCAATTGTGCATCAGAAAGGTTATACGCTTGCTTCCAGCACATTTTAAAACCGGATTTTGAAGTATCTCCGCTTGTAAACTGGCATCCGAAACAATGCGTGCCTACCGGTGAAATGATCTTTTCGTGATCGACAACTTTGCCTGACCAGTACCGGATTTTTTCTTCATATGATAAA
>JBGTLS010000248.1:0-4152 GCA_041744015.1 Cryomorpha sp.
AAATCAAGTTCTCTTACCGCCAACAACCAGCATTGATCAAGACTTTGAAGATATAGATGTGACTTTGCTTATTCAGGATATGATTGATAATCCCGATGAGAGTTTTGGCTTTTTTTTCAGCTTGCAAACCGAAGTACATTACAGAAGACTCAATTTTGCATCCAGCGATCACGCCAATCCTGACCTTTGGCCGAAAATTGAAATATGTTATTCCATACCCGCACCGTGCCTTTCCACTCCATTCGTGTCAACTACAGACGGTTGTGTCAATGAACCTATATTATATTCGATATTTTTTAATGACCTTAATCCAGATGACATTTCTTCGGTAGAATGGAATTTTGGTTTGGGTATTACATCACTCTCATTGAATCCTACAATGATTTATCCGGAGTCAGGTGTTTGGCCCTTTACACTTACCATTTCCACTATCACAGGTTGTGAGTACATTTTGGAAGGCGAAACACAAATTGATGATTTACTAGAGGAGCCAGTTTTGCCAGAAAACATAACGCTCTGTGAAGGCGAGGTCGAATTCATTGATTTTAATCAGTTCAGTTCCTGGGACTCGATTGTCGGACCGAATGGCCTGCATACAGGCTTATATGAATTTAATACGGCTGGTACATTTTCATTCGAGTTCTTTGCCATCTGCGGAAACTATAATTCGAGCGTGGTTGTTGAAACAATCAACAATCAGAACATACTTACAATTACGGAGAATGTTTTTTGTTTTGATGAAGTAGTCGAAATAACCTTCAATTTATCGGGGGCGAATATTTCAGATACAGAACTTGTGTTAAGTTTCGGAGATGGTTTGGAAATAAATGTAACAGGGAGTCCGGTTTATCACAATTACTTGTCGCCAGGTAATTATACGATCAGTCTTTCAGGTAGTACATATGGTTGCCAGGTTAATGAATCATTGGTTATCGACATTGAGGAGCCCATTGATTTCAATTTACCAAATTCTATTTCATTCTGCGAAAATGAAAGCGGAATACTAGATTTTTCAGACTTTAATTTCGAAGTTCAAAATTCGGTCGGTCAAATTGTGACAGTATTCGAGAGTTCAAATTCCGGCATTTATACATTCAGTGCTCAAAATGCTTGCGGGGTGGTATCTCAATCAGTACAATTCTTCCAATTCGATTTTGATCCAAAACCGTTCGGTACAGGACAGATCATTTGTCCCGGCACAGATACTGCCCACATTGGGTTTCTGAATCAGGAGCTGTTATATGATTGGAATAATGGAAGCTCAACTCCAGACATATATGCTACTTCGGGGGGGCAATACATCGCTGAAGTCTCCAATCCCGATGGCTCATGCACGGATACTTATGTTTTTAATATTTCGGAATTTGGTTTTTCATCTCATGTTCCATTTCAGGAAGACACACTTACACTCTGTGAGGAAGGATCCCGATATATTAGTCCGGCATATATCGGTTTTCCTTATACTTTTCCGGATGGTTCATCTGGATATGGATACACTGTGAATGAAAGTGGGATTTTAACTGTAACCTACAATGATGGATGTTATGACCATGAAGATTCATCAGTCATTATTATTGAACCTTGTCTTTGTCCATTATTTGTTCCCAATGTATTTACGCCGAATGGGGATGGCTTAAATGACATTTTTCGTCCGGTATCGGACTGTCCGGTTAAATCTTTTCGAATGATGATCTTCAACAGATGGGGTGAAGAAATTTTCGTCACCGAGGATATATCGGGAGGGTGGAACGGTCAGAGTCCCAATGAAAACTATTACGCATCAGACGGTCTTTACTATTATATCATCCAATATTCTCAAATGCTGGATAATTTGGAATATCCACAACAACTCGCGGGTCATTGCACGCTGATTAGATAGAGGTTATACGTTTTGTAATGCTTCATTGCTAAACTCCGGGATCGAATATCTCCCCAAAACACCAGCAGGGGGTAGCTCAAAATCAATTATAAGAAACACCTTCAATTTTTGTAGTATTTACGTATAAAACCCAAATTCACCGATATTCTGGTGTTCCATTAATCAACGAAATAATTTCTCTCTCCCTTTTCTCCGCGCTGTAATTTTGGATTACCCTCATCCGGGCCAATTCACCCAGCTCTTTTTTATTTCCCGTTTTTAGCGCTTCACTTATTACCTGAAGTAGCAAATTAATATCACGTTTTTCCACTACAAAGCCCGAATCGCCAATAATTTCCGGAATGGCATTTACAGAAGATCCGATGGGAATACACTCACAGAGCATCGCTTCGCAAAGCGCACAGCCGAAACCTTCAAAAATTGAGAGTTGCAAATAAAACTGCGCATTTATAAAATGTTCCCGAAGTTGCTCTCTGGAAAGTTCCCCTAAAAAAATAAGGTTTTTATTGTCCTGCTTTACAAAGTCAGGCCTGTCAGTTCCCGCTATGTAAAAAGTGCAATGTGGGAACTGTTCTGATAATTCCACTATCAGGTCACCCCCTTTACCCAGCCACTGTTTTGGCCGTAAAGCAGTGATGAAAGTATTTGGAGATTTATTCTTGTTCCCTGGTTTTTTCCAAAACTCCCCATCGCAGCCATTGGGTATTACCTGCATTGGAACTTTTAATTCCGGAAAAAAAACCTTCACTCCCTGAAAACTGAATTCGTCATCCGAATAATAGGTGTTTTTTGTCTTGATCAGAGAATGGCTAACCGGCAGCAGCACGGTTGCCATTTTATATGAATTTTTGCACGCTAACTTCAGGAAGAACTTTCTTAAACTCCCATAGTGAATAGGTGGGATAGCGGCACAGTCGGTACCATTCAAAATGATATACACAGGTTTTCCCGAGAGCTTGCCTAAAAACGCGGGAAACAAAGACCAATATCCTCCAAATGAAATTATAATACTTTTGATACTGCTTAACTGAAACAGAACCACAAAAAACTGATGTATCATGTAAAAGGGAACTAGTGATTTCTTACGCCAGTCGTAAGTGTTCACATGAACCTTAAAATATTTCTTCAAAAACGCAATATCGGAATTAACAAATGAAGACAGAGCTGGAGCGATATAAATAACTTTCTCTTTCATACAGATAAACCTGATGCAACCGACGATAAATGCTCCTTCAGGAATTGCGCATAAAGATACTATAAGTTACCCCAGGCATAAACGCTGTCTTCTTATATTACTTCAGTGTTTTAGTGTTGAAAAAACCGACCTTTGCAAAGCAACATAGCCTTTTAAGAAATTCACATTGAAAAATGAAAGATGAATAAATTTAAAACCAGATACAGGATATTATCGGCCTTAACAGATATAAATATTATAGGAATTAGGGCGATTGTAAACCGCCTTCCTAAAATCATAATTCCAAAACCTGATAAAATAGTCACTATTCAAACCATTTATGGATTCCATATGGAGATAGACCCGGTTAAAGATGTTGCTGTCGAACGAAGTTTATATTATACTGGCACATATGAAAAGGGAACTTTATACATACTAAAAAATGTAATGAAGGAGGGAGATGTATTTGTAGATGTTGGAGCAAATATTGGACTTATGTCAATTTTTGCATCTCGAATTGTTGGAAATACTGGCAGTGTTTTCGCCTTTGAACCAAATCCAAACACATACAATATTTTAAAAAGGAATATTGAATTGAATAATATTTCAAATATAGAAGTCGTAAAACATGCCATTGGGAATGAAAATAAAATAGATAAAATTTATGACAACTGGAGCCTGGGCAGAGGAAGCTCCTCATTAATAGAGCCAGATTTCAAAACAGATAGTTATGAAATTAAGATTGTGACTTTATCTGATTATTTCAGTAGTCAACAAAAAGTGAATTTAATAAAGTTCGATATCGAAGGTTATGAGCTGCCAGCTCTACAGGGAGCAAAAAACTTAATTGAGAAAACCTGGCCAATACTTATCATAGAGTCATCAGATATGAGAGAAAATTTTGATAATTCTAATCGCAATGACATTTTTGACTTTGTCAAGGAGTTAAGAAATTACAGGTTATTCAGATTAATCGGAAGTAAAAGCAGAGTATCTAAATTGGAAGAAATTTTCGAGTCAAATAGGATGCCGCATCATGACAACGTATTTTGCTTGACGCAAGAACATATTGAGCGGGTTTCACACAACATATTTAAAA
>JBGTLS010000249.1:0-17257 GCA_041744015.1 Cryomorpha sp.
TTTCATTTCCTCCTGAGCAGACAACAATTCTGTGATGGCTTTGCTCTGTTGTTTGCGCACATCTGCCGCGGTTATATTCGATTTGCAGGAATACATGCCCAGAGAAAGGATAAAACCTATTCCAATGAAATAAAGAAATCTTTTGGTGTGTAGAATTTTCATGTTTTATGTTTTAAAATTTAATCATTTTACTTTGAGAATCAGGGGAATCGCGATCATCTGTTATCCTACCCGATGGGTAGAACATTCCAAGAACCACACCATGAAAACATCTGAGTCACAAGTACAGAGTGCATTGAATAACAAAAGGAATCATTTGAGCCACTGAGACCTTTGATAACAGAGATTTAATATTTACGCGAACTGTTGGACTACTTATTTGATTCCGATGCTGAGCAAAAAGACTCAAAGACAGCCTCAACGGTCATGGAATTCAATTCCCCGGTTTGTCCAAACCAATTCCCACAACTGAAATAAATTCAACGCGCAATGACAATTCATTTGGAATAACTGATTTATCTCCAAATTTTCACAATGACGAGGACTTTTTTTAGAGGCATGATTTTCATATCATTACGCTGATTTAAACGTTTATTTACGTTTATAAACGTTTATCAAACGACTATAAACAATAGACCGTCACAATTTTGTCCCGTCGGTTGACAACCAATCGGATGACGGTCCGAAACAATTCAAATCTTAATTATAAACCTTTAATAGTTGAAGTCATGAACACAATCGTAAACAAAGTACAACTCATCGGACACCTGGGCATGGACCCTGAAGTACGCACCATCAATGAGGGACGTAAAATGGCAAAATTTTCGTTGGCCACCAATGAAAATTACAAAGACGCAGCCGGTAAAATGGTGGAAAACACACAATGGCACAACCTCATTGCCTGGGGTAAAACTGCCGAACTCGTGGAGCAATTGTGCGCCAAGGGAAAGCAGGTAGCCGTGGAAGGAAAACTCGTGAACAACTCGTACACAGATAAAGACGGCAACAAAAGATACAGCACCGATATTCACATCAATGAATTCAAACTTCTCGGAAAAAAAGAAAGTTGATTTATATGAAATGATTACGCAGCGTTTGAAACCAATATTTCAAACGCTGCGGTCATTTATATTGGAAGACGTCTTTAAAGTTTGAATAAAATACCGCTAATGCCGTCATAAAAAATTTATGTCCTGTGCGTTGATTGACCTTTGAAAAGCCTTTCACAGGTCTCAACGAAAATCCCCGGAAAAGAAATATTCACGATCCATTCGAAGCCTCTTTTCCACGTGGGGTTATCTGTCGAAAATCTCATCCTCCACTGAACATTTAAAGGTCATTCGTGGAATTTTGCACCCTATCAAGAATGAATTTTCCCATTCTTTCCTGTTTCCTTAATTTCACCTCACATTAAAATTGCGATATGGATACAAATCCCATCATCACTACAGATATGATTTCTCTGGCCGCGCGTTTCGTTAACCGGACGGCAAACCACATATTTTTAACCGGGAAGGCAGGCACCGGAAAAACCACCTTTCTGCAGAATTTGGCGAAAGCCACCCACAAAAAGTACGTGATCGTGGCGCCCACGGGAATCGCCGCACTCAATGCCGGTGGCGTTACGATCCACTCCCAGTTTCTATTGCCCTTCGGATCCTTTCTGCCGGCTGATTTACCTGGCAATACGGATTATGGCGATTATTATACCTCTAAAGAACTGGCAAGGCGTCATCCGCTAAATTCCGTTCGAAAACAGGTGCTTCGCGACATCGATCTGCTCATAATCGATGAAGTGAGCATGCTCCGCGCAGATTTGCTCGATGCCATCGACTACCGCATGAAGGCAGCAAAGGGCAACTTTCGAAAAAGTTTCGGCGGTGTGCAACTGCTGATGATCGGTGATTTGTTTCAATTGCCTCCCATCGTAAAAGACCGCGAATGGGCCCGTCTGAGAACCTTTTACAAATCTCCTCACTTCTTCGAATCGGTGGGGCTGAAAGAAAATGGCTTTACGTATATCGAACTCGATAAAATATTCCGACAGCAGGATAATACCTTCATCAACATTCTCAACAATCTTCGAAACAACAGGTGCACAGCCAGCGACATCGCCAAACTCAACGAATATTATGTGCAGGAAATTCCGAAAACGGAAGACGTCATTACCCTGACCACACATAACCGACAGGCCGATGATATCAATATAACTGCGCTGAACAGCTTACCTGGGAAGTTATTTAAATATGAGGCAGAGGTCGAGGGAGATTTCCCTGAAAACATTTTTCCTCTGCCAGAACGACTTGACTTAAAAGTCGGCGCTCAGGTGATGTTTGTAAAAAATGATTCGCCACAAAATCGCTATTACAATGGAAAACTCGCACGGATTTCAAAATTGACCGATGAAGCAGTTACTGTATCAATGGCAGATGAAAACCGCATACTCACCATCGAAAAGGTGAGTTGGGAAAACAAAAAGTACAGTCTCCACAGCGAAACCAAAGAACTTCAGGAAGACATTGTGGGATCTTTTTCCCAATTTCCTATCAAGCTCGCCTGGGCCATTACCGTACACAAAAGTCAGGGACTCACATTCGATAAGGCCATCATAGATGTTGGTCAGGCTTTCGCACCGGGACAAGTCTATGTGGCGTTATCGCGCCTGCGATCGCTCGATGGTTTGATTCTCCGCACAAAGATCAATACCTCAGCTATATCATGTGATCAGGAAGTGTTGGCTTTTTCGGGCATCAATGAATCTCAGGGCCCGCTGGAAACAAAACTTCTGGCCGGACAGCATGAATATCTCAGTGAAACATTGAGACAGACATTTGATTTTGAATCCATTGTAAAACAAATAGATCACACGGAACAAAAAGGTGGTGGAAGCGCTGTTTTTACTGACATCGATATGCAAAAAGCCTTGCCCGATTTGCGACAAAAGATTCAGAAGGAACGGGAAAACACCATCAAATTTCAAAATCAAATAGCGGCCATGCTGCGTGCGGGTGACCTACATGTGCTGAAAGAACGCATTGAAAAAGGCAGCGATTATTATCTCGGTTTCCTTCACGATTGTCTGTTCGACCTGCTCGTGCACAAGGGTGAAGTAAGCATGCTCACCCGCACCAAAACGTACCTCAACGCCCTCGAAGAAATCGATCAGATGATCAGCCGCAATGTTTCAGATTTGCAAAAGGCAGCACATTTGGCGCAGTGTATTCTTGAAAACAAAGAGATCGAAGTGATCGCAGAATTTGAAAAGAAACGCAAAGCAAAACGCGAGGTGCTTTTATCCAGGGTGGAAAACCATCTCAAAGCCAATCCAAAAAACCTCAAAACCCGCACAGGCAAAACGCGGGTGAAGGCTGGAACAAAAAAGGGCAACAAAGTGGTCGGAGAAACTTATTTGACAACGTATGCCCTGGTAAATGAGGGAAAGGACGTGGCTGCTATTGCCAAAATGCGGGAGATGGCAGAGAGCACAATAGAGGGCCACATCGCGCGCGGAATAACTGAAAGAAAAATTCAGGTTGAAAAAGTACTGGACGCTGACACATGCGCCACCCTGCATAAGGTATTCGAAAAAAACCCCGGTAAAGGGCTAAACGATTTGTTTCAGGAACTGAAGGGTGCATATTCTTATGGAAAACTACGGATGATGCAGGCCTTTATGGAATTGGAAAAGGAAAAAGTGGAAGATTGAAGACTCCCAAAGGCATTTTCCAAAGTCGATTTTCCCATCAATTCATGTTTTCTTCGGTGTTATTCTAATCGTCTAATGATTTTCCTTCAGCAGGTGGGGGAACCGCTCTTTGAAACGATTGAGACGCGGAATAGAAACGTTTTGGATATATGAATTATTCGGGTTGCGTTTTTCGTAATCCTGGTGGTATTCTTCAGCTACCCAAAACTTATCAAATGGCTTTACTTCAGCAGCAATTTTCACATTGAGTTTTTTAGCCAAAGCCGCCTTTTTTTCCTGGATAATTTTTTCTTCCGATTCGTTGTGGTAAAAAATGATCGACCTGTATTGCGATCCGATATCATTCCCCTGACCGTTGATCTGGGTAACATCCTGGCTTCCGAAATATATATCCACAAGCGTTGCAAAAGTGATCACCCCGGGATCGTATATTACTTTTACGGCTTCGGCATGTCCTGTGGTCCCGGTATTGCTACTTTCGTAAGTGGGATTGTCTGTATGACCACCAGCATAACCTGATATGACATCTTCCACACCTTGTACACTTTCGTAAATGGCCTCCACACACCAGAAACATCCACTCGCAAAGTAGGCAGTTTCCAATCCTTCAGCAATCGGTTTCTCCTGATATGAATTTAAATTCTGCTCGATATGACTGCCATTCACGCAGGATGTCAAACCAAACAATAAAACAACTGACAATAATATCTTCATGGTATTTTTGAATATGTGATGTGAAGCGGTCTATGACTCATTCCTTGGGACTTCCGTTCTATAAGTAGTTTTCTCCTGAATTGTTTACAGGTATAAAAATAATCAGTTTACGACAGCATTTCTCCGACGAAAATCTATTTGTAATCAGAATTTACGAATAGAAGCTTGAAAAAGATTTAAGCCGGACTGTATGATGATTATAAAATACACACTATTAACCCGTTTCGGCATCCGTTTTGCACATAATGGATGTATGACACAAATCAAAACAGGCAAAAACTCAGAGACCCCTGGACGGGTTGTTGTGGTGGGTACATCTGCAGGTGGTCTCCAGGCATTGAAATTGTTGACCTCCCAGTTTCAGCAATCTTTTCCGGTTCCGATTCTGGTTGTTCAACATTTATCCAGTCCATTTGCCGGTGAGGCATTATTGAGCGTGCTCGCCAAATCAACTGCTTTAAATTGCCAGATTGCAGAAAATGGCACAAGTATTCTGCCGGGTCACCTTTATCTGGCGCCACCAGATCAGCACATGATGATCGGAAATGACAAAAAAATCCTGCTTACAAAAGGCGCACCTGAAAACAGGGCCAGGCCGTCTATTGATGCGCTTTTTCGATCGGCAGCGGTCAATTTCAGCACAGGTGTCATTGCTGTACTGCTCACAGGATTTCTCGATGACGGCACATCGGGCATGAAGGCTGTGATGAAATGCGGGGGAACTTCTATTGTGCAGGATCCTGAAGAAGCTGATTATCCGGATATGCCTCAAAATGCATTGAATTTCGTTTCCATCGATCATGTAGTACCCTTGTTGGAAATGGGCGGATTGATCTATCAACTCATGGTGGAAAAACTGAAGAAGTCCAAATCGATCCCTAAAGATGTCGTCATTGAATCTAAAATTGCTGAACGTGTTTTAAGTGATCTGTAAATGCCCTTGGTGACCAGGTACCTTTTAATTGCCCGGGTTGTGGAGGTGTGTTGTGGAAAATCTCCGGAGATTCTGATTTGCGGTTTCGATGTCATACTGGTCACGCTTATACAGCCGCATCGCTTCTGGAAGAACAGAATAATAAAATCGAAGATACTTTGTGGTCAGCTCTGCGTATGTTCGAAGAGCGCAAGAATCTGCTAACTCAAACAGGATTAGGAAAACGAGGTCCTGTTGGCAATACGGCGATCGAACGCGCTGAAATTTCGGAAGTTCATATCCAAAGAATCCGTGAGATGTTAGAAGCCGTGGATCGATCTAAAAACACATTTCGCGAAACCTGAAATCTTCTCCTTGTCTGCTGGCTTATTTATTGCAGGAAATTTTAAAATCCAAACCATGATTTCCGAAAAAATAAAAACCACTTTCCTTTTCTTTTTGTTTGTGATATCATCTTCTGTGACATTTGCACAGCAGCCGACACATATAGATCCCGGCTATGGTGATGAAGGAGTCTCCATCTTTAGCAACCCACTCTATGTGGTATTGATCGTTGGCCTGCTGGTGGTAGTTGCAGTGGGTTTCTATTTTTTACGAAAGGACAATCAAAAGCGCAAATAAGTACAAATCAGGTTCAGACATGGTTTGGGCAACTGGCGATCCCGAACAGCGGATTCCTATACCCACTATTTCCCCAATCCATGACCGGAAGCATTTTCCCGACTTCTCTTAACAACCCTTAACACCGGGCACTTCGCAGGGTGGCAGCGATAATATTAGATTCACAGACGCTATCAGCCACCCATTTAATTCCTTTTGAAATTTTGAATAGAACGAAGCTTGTTTATGCCGCCCTGGCTCTGGTGGCTATTGCTGCAGTTGTTTATTTTCTATTACCAGGTGCTTCAGGAGAGGCCTCGGGAATATTGGTGGAAGTAAAAAAAGGCAACTTCGTTGTAGACATTACCACTACCGGAGAACTCGAAGCTAAAAATTCTGTGAGTATTATGGGCCCAGCGGGTACCCGAAATTACCGGATATGGAACATTACCATTCAGGAAATAATCGATGAAGGAACCCTGGTGGAAAAAGGCGATTTTGTAGCTCAATTGGATCCCAGCGAATTGACCAATAACCTCAAAGACGCCCAACTTGAGTTGGAAAAAATAGAATCGCAATTCATCCAGACAAAACTCGACACCACCCTGCAAATGCGTCAAACGCGCGATGAGATTGTAAATCTCACTTATGAGGTTGATGAAAAACAACTCATTCTCGATCAGAGTCAGTACGAGCCTCCTGCCACAGTGCGGCAGGCTGAAATTAACCTGGACAAATCTGTCCGCGCGCTTGAACAAGCCCGGGAAAACTACAAAATCAAAAAAGAGCAAAACATCGCCAAAATGCAGGAAGTCGCGTTAAACCGACAAAAACAGCAAAGAAGTCTGGATGGAATGACTGAATTAATGGGTCTCTTCACCATCACAGCACCTGAAGACGGTATGCTCATTTACAAAAAAGACTGGAATGGTGAATCAGTCAAAGTGGGTTCTCAAATCAGTGCCTGGGATCCGGTGGTTGCCACCCTACCCGATCTGAACACCATGCTCTCGGTAACTTATATCAATGAGGTGGATATCAGAAGGGTTAAAGTTGGTCAGCGGGTTGAGATCGGCCTGGACGCCTTCCCGGATAAAAAAATGACCGGAAAAGTGATTCGGGTAGCCAATATGGGAGAACAAAGACCCAATTCGGACGCCAAAATATTTATGGTAAGTATCGAGATGAATGAAAAAGACGACCTTCTGAGACCGGCCATGACCACCAGCAACCGCATCATCACCGATACGACTGGCAATGCCTTGTATATTCCGCTCGAATGCCTTTTTAATCAGGACGACTCAATCACTTACGTGTACAAACGAAGCGGCCTGACCACAACAAAACAGGAAGTAATCATCGGTCCTACCAACCGAAACGAAGTGGTAATCACAGCCGGCCTCAATGAGGATGATAAGGTATACCTTTCACGCGTTAACAGTGCTGACAAGCAGTCCATCGTTCTGCTTCCGCAATTGGACGGAAAGCGACAAAAAAGAGAAAATGAGATTGCCCCGGGAGTACCAGATGTTGTTCCCTCTGAAAATGATTCCGCACGTGTAACGCAGCTTCGACAATGAACGAGCGGCTTCTGGCGAATTTCAATATCGCGCTGGATGCCCTGATCAGCAACCGCACCCGGTCATTACTCACCGCCCTAGGTATTATTTTCGGCGTTGCAGCCGTGATCGCTATGCTCGCCATTGGCAACGGAACCCAACAGGAACTCAACGAGCAAATGAAACTGGTAGGTGTGAACAACATCGTAGTGGCGCCGGTAATAGAACAACTCAACGAAAAGATAAACCGCGAAGGACGGTCAGAAAAGATTAAATTTTCACCGGGACTGAGTCTTAATGATGCGGAATCTATACGAGATGTCGTACCTGACGTGGAGCGTATCAGCCCGGAGATTCTACTCGAGACTTATATCATTAGCAAAGGTATCCGCCGATCGGCAAAACTCGTCGGAGTTGAACCCGTCTATTTCGAAATTTTCAATTTCGTACTCAGCGAGGGCCGGATGTTTTCCGATGTACATCTTGAATACGGATCCGCTGTGTGCATCATCGGCAAATCCATTAAAAATCAATTTTTCCCTACAGAAAATGCCATTGGCAAACAGCTCAAAGTTGGTCAGCAGTGGCTGGAAGTGATTGGTGTTCTCGAGCAGCGCTTAATTTCTGAAGAAAGCGTCAGCAATCTCGGTATCCGCGACTACAACATGGATGTTTATGCCCCGTTGCAAACCGTTTTAATACGTTATGAAAACCGGGATTTGGTCACGAAGGCAATGATCGCCAAAGAAAACGCTGTAAGCAGTGGTGAAAACAATGAACAGGATCAACTACCTTCTGCCAAAAATTATCACCAGCTCGACAGACTGGTGATTCAGGTTGGAGAAACTTCAAGGCTGAATGCTTCTGCAGATGTCATTTCGCGTATGCTCGCGCGAAAACACTTCGGGGTTGTTGATTATCAAATTGAAATTCCGGAACTCCTCCTCAAACAGCAACAGCGCAACAATGAACTTTTCAACTATGTGCTGGGTGCCATAGCCGGTATATCTTTACTTGTAGGTGGCATAGGCATTATGAACATCATGTTGGCTTCCGTACTCGAGCGGATCAAGGAAATAGGGCTCCGGCTCGCACTGGGCGCCAAAAAAACGGATATCATCAACCAGTTTATGTTTGAATCAGTAATGATAAGCGTTACCGGAGGGTTAATCGGAATTGTATTGGGTGTAGCCATGGCTTATCTCGTGAGCGAATTGGCCGAAATAAAAACAGTCATTTCCATGTCTTCAATTGTCATTTCATTTGGTGTGGCAGCATCAATCGGGCTCATTTTCGGAATCGCACCCGCCCGCAAAGCTGCCAGCCAAAATCCGATCAATTCCCTCCGATATGAATAGTCTTAAAATCCTGGTAGCTGCTGCCTTCCTCCTGTTGGCCTTTGGATCACAAGCCCAGCTGGTGCGTCAATTATCATTGGAAGATGTTGTGATCATGGCACGCGGACAGTCATCTTCTTCCAAACAGGCCGAAACGCGACGTGAAAACCGTTACTGGCAGTATAAATTATATCGGTCTAATTACAATCCCCAGCTTGCCCTTTCGGGAAATCTGCCAGGCTACAACCGCGATTATTTGAGCAATCGGCTCGACGATGGAACCATTGTATTTCAGGACAGGGAACAACTCAACTCCAGTCTGAATCTGGGACTCAACCAACCTATCGCTTTCACGGGTGGTAATATATCCGTTAATACCAATCTCAATTATTTTCAGGATATCAATCAGGATCTTACGCGCTACAATACCACCATGTACAATATCCAGCTCGACCAACCTCTTTTCGGGTTTAACCCACTTCGGTGGGATAAACGAACAGAGCCGCTGCGCTACGAAGAAAGTCGACGGGAATACGTGGAAGAACTGGAATTTTTGTCGCGTGAAGCAGTGAGTTACTTTTTCAATTTGCTGAATGCACAAATCAACGAACAGATCGCCAGCTTCAATCTGGTAAACAACGATACCATATATAAAATCGAAGAAGGACGCTACAACATCGGCACCACATCGCTGGATAAACTCCTGCAGGTGGAACTTCAATTGCTCCGATCGCAGCAGGATGTGGCACAAGCCCAACTCGACCGGCAAATCAGCAATCAGCAACTCCGTGCTTACATAGCCATGAGTTATGCCGATACGATGAATCTGGTAGTTCCTCAGGAAATCCCGACTTTCGATATCAATATTCAGGATGCAGTGCTCTACGCAAAAATGAACCGTTCAGATTACATCGCCTTCGAGCGCCGGCGACTGGAGGCAGCTCGGGAAATCGCTCAGGCACGCGGTCAACGCTTCCAGACTATGCTCACTGCCTCTTTTGGTCTCAACAGTGCTTCCGGCAGTTTCGACAATGCATATGACGATCCAAATAGTCAGCGACGTGTGGACGTAGGTCTCGTCGTTCCCATACTGGATTGGGGTCGCAACCGCGCACGTATGCAAACGGCACTGGCCAATCAGCAGTTGAATGATTTCGTGATTGACCAGGATGAACAAAATTTTGAACAGGAGGTTTTTACCCTCGTGCGTCAGTTTGAGTTGCTACGCAACCAATTGCGTATTTCACGAAAGTCGGACGAAGTGGCTCAGGAGAGGTACAATGTGGCCCAAAATCGCTACCTCACCGGAAAAGTGGACATCACCAATCTGAACATAGCCCTTTCGGAAAAAGATGCAGCGAAAAGATCATATATCAATGCACTTCGGGATTTCTGGCTGGCATACTACGATTTGCGAAGATTGACGCTCTACGATTTTGCTTCCGGACAACTGCTGTATGTACCAGGCGATACAGATTAACAAAAACCGGGAATAAGGGTAATCAAAAGTCACCGCATGAACCCGGTGAGACCTTTTCCCCCTTTCGCCCCATTTTGAGAAAGATCGCAACATCCACAAATTCATATCTCTGAAACTTTTTGCTACCAAAGCAGATAACAGAATGCTATAACAGCGATCAACACGGGAGATTCTGAATTTATTGAGATCGAAATCTCATTTGGTAAAAAATGTAAAATATTCGGCACAGCATTTGGCAATTGATCAACGATAAACTTATCTGCAAGAAGATTACCTCTTGATTTGATCGGCGTCCAATTTAATACGTCTCTGCCATGAAAACGATAATTTTGTGTATTCTCCTGTTGAGTGGTCCGGTTATTTTTGCCACTTCTCTCGCTGACTTCAATCAGGCATCTGATTTTCGGGAAACCTTGTTTGGAATAGATTTCTTCTATTATTTTTCAATTGCACTTGTACCATTTGTGGTAGTGGCCCTCATTGCCTTTGTGGTAAATTATGCGGGATGGACGCGCAATCCTTCTGTGAAATAATAATCGCAGCCGATCCCAGAGCTGATATTTGCCCTGAATTTTTTATTGAACATTGGTAATTACCTAGTAAGATGGCCATACGCATTTGTCTTTGAAATATTAAATTTCAACTTCAATATCTGTATCCAGGAAATTTCTAATTTGGACGCGTAATTTGTATAACACAACCGTGCTTATATGATATTCAGCAGCTACAAACCTTAATACGCTGTCCAAATGAATCCAGCTCTACAAAATACGCTCGCTGTTCTTGCGGGTATTATTGTCGGCAGTCTTGTCAACATGGGACTTATTATGGTGAGTGGCTTTATCATTCCTCCACCTCCCGGTGGAGATATAACAACCATGGAAGGTTTGGCATCAACGATGCCCCTTTTTGAACCAAAACATTTTATTTTCCCGTTTTTTGCCCATGCACTGGGCACCTTCGTTGGGGCAATGATCGCAGCCCGATTAGCGGCCAACAGGAAAATCAAAATGGCTTTTATCATCGGATTTTACTTTTTACTCGGGGGCATCACCATGATTATTTTGTATCCCTCTCCTATTTGGTTTACGGTCGTGGATCTGGTCTTTGCTTATATCCCCATGGCCTGGTTGGGTGGCAATCTCATCACCAAACGTCCCACTGCCAAGGTGTTATAGCGGATAGATCAGATACTTTTATAATTTGTCATCCGCAGTATTTGTCATCGGTATTGAAAATTGTACTTTTAATTTTTTAACCGAAAATTTAACTGATGACTTACAGAAATTCATTGCTGACAATTCCAGTACTGATCGTCCTTGCCGGATGTTCAAAAGATGAAAATTACATTCATACCTCCGAAGAGGACAACGTATCGAAATCTACTGCTGATCAGTCACCACTCGTTGTTACATCCCCGGCCCCATTTTTTACCAATCTATTTGATGTTAGTGGAGGCGGTTGGACCGGCGGAGATGGTGCGTACAGCATTCCCCTCCCTGATGGCCGCATTCTCTGGACATTTGGCGATAGTTTTCTGGGCACGGTAAATCCGGATTATTCCCGACCCGGCACCCCGATGATCAACAATTCATTTGTGATTCAGGATGGCGACCAACTCACAACGCTTCACGGCGGTACGCCTGCAAATCCCTCGGCCTATGTAATTCCATTTGGAGATCCCAGTCATTATTACTGGCCTGGAGATGGGACTGTGATCGGAAACAAACTCTATATGTTCATGTTGAGGATCCGATCTACCGGGACCGGAGGTCCATTCGGATTTGAACACATCGGCACCGACATGGCTGTATTTTCACTTCCCGATATTCAACTGATCAATCAATATGAAATTGCCAGAACCAAACAAGTATTGATGGGAGTGTCGATCTATGAAGAGGGCGAATACATTTACACCTATGGTACACGCAGCACCTTCGGGAAAAATTGTCTTGCCGCCCGCCTCAGTATATACAACCCTTCTGCCATTGAATATTGGAACGGTACGAATTGGGGCTCTGAATTTGTAATCGACGCTTATCTCAAACGAGGCAACGGTGAAAATCTTTTTGTTTCCAATATGTTCAGCGTTTTCAAACGCGAAAACAATTATCATTTACTCACTCAGGAGGATTTTCTGGGTTCCCGGATTTACCTGTACACCGGACCTTCGCCTATTGGGCCCTGGAGCAATAAAATTGAAGTGTATGACACCCCCGAATCGGGCAGTGTGATGTGGACTTACAATGCTTCCTGCCACCCGCACATCACGCACCCTACCAAAGGCATGCTTGTGACTTACAGCACAAATGCACAGAATTTCTTTGATCTTTTCAACGACGTGCGCAATTACCGTCCGCGGTTCTTCTGGTTGAACGAAGCATAGTTGATTTTCATTAGCATGCACTGAACCAGAACGTGGTTTTATTCACTCTCAAAAACTTTACCATGATCTATAAACACCTACTGCTCCCTTTTATGACTGTCGTGATAATGGCCGGATGTTCAAAAGAAGATGAAACGTCTCCCCTTCATACGTCGGAAAACATCTCAAAATCGGCCGCTGATCAGTCTCCTCTCGTGGTTACATCCCCCGCGCCATTTTTCACCAATCTCTTTGATGTAAGCGGTGGCGGCTGGACAGGCGGAGATGGTGCATACAGCATTCCATTGCCAGACGGTCGCATTCTCTGGACATTCGGCGACAGCTTTTTGGGGACGGTCAATCCCGATTATTCCCGCCCTGGCACACCGTTGATCAACAATTCTTTTGTGATTCAGGACGGGAATCAACTCACCACACTTCACGGAGGAACAGCTGCAAATCCCTCGGCTTATGTGATTCCTTTTGGTGATCCCAGTCATTTTTACTGGCCTGCTGATGGTACGGTAATCGGGAATAAACTCTATATGTTCATGCTGCGGGTCAGATTGACCGGGACCGGGGGTCCTTTCGGATTTGAAACCATCGGTACTGACATGGCCGTATTTTCTCTTCCGGACATTCAATTGATCAATCAATATGAAATTGTCCGAACCACACAGGTTCTCGTGGGCGTTTCGATCTATGAAGAAGGTGAGTACATCTACACGTATGGCACCCGCAGCACCTTTGGGAAAAATTGTCTGGTAGCCAGGCTAAACATCAATGATCCGAATGAGATTGAATACTGGAACGGAACGGATTGGGGTTCTGAAATTGTAATTGACGCTTATCTCAAACGCGGCAATGGAGAAAATCTCTTCGTGTCCAATATGTTTAGTGTTTTCAAACGGGGAAACAAATATCATTTGCTAACACAGCAGGATTTTTTCGGATCGCTCATTTATCTGTACACGGGCGATTCTCCGATTGGCCCCTGGTATAATCAAATAGAGGTGTACGATACCCCCGAAACGGGGTATGTGATGTGGACATATAACGCAATTTGTCATCCCCATATCGTTCATCCCACGAAAGGAATGCTCGTGTCATACAGCACAAATGCCCTTAATTTCTTTGATCTTTTCAATGACGTGCGCAATTACCGTCCGCGGTTCTTCTGGTTGAACGAGGCTTAATTCAATTGGTGTTCAATTTGGTGCAAAGGACCTGAAGAATTCTTCCCACATGCCGGTGGTATGCTTCACTGGTTTTATAAAATGAAATCTGCTGTACAGCGCTGTTTGGGGAATTGGTGTTCATTTGTCGGAAGGCCTGCTCAAAAGTGGTTTGCAGATATGTGAGATCCGTTCGATGATCAACGATAAACACCGTTTTTTCCAAATTCCAGGTATCAACAAGCGTTTCAATTTCGTACCGGCATCCTTGAAATCGGGCGGAAAATGAGCGCAAATCCATGAGAACTACATCCGTTTTTTTAATGAGTTGATTTACCACAATTTTCCAATTGTTGTCCCGGCAGAAAAACTCATTCACGCGATACGTGCTGTCCAGATCAGGCAGGTTGTCAAATTCTTGTGTTTTGCTTAAAATATCATCTTCCGAATCGCAAAACGACTCTTTCAGTTTTCCACTGACGAACGACAAGAGTTCGTGTGGTTCGACCGTCGAAGTGGCCAGATCGGGTCCTGATATCATTTGAACACTTCCGCCATAACGCCAATGCCGCAACAAGCGTTCAAATAAATTGCGGCTGTCGTCGGCGAGTGCGAATACCCTTAAAAGCAACATCCGGGGTGCCCTACCGGGAGCTTGATCTTTTCTGAAAAGGACAAAAAGCAGATTCCCCGTCAATTTACATATCGGAAATGCAAGCAAAGACATCAAGGCATAAGTGATGCTACCAAATGAAATAAACAAACTGTATACAATATTAAAAATGATGAACATGGCATCGGCATTCAATTGAAGGTCATTGATATACTTCTTCACATACAGTACCCTCACCCTTGAAATAATCACCCAGCCTAAAATAAACATAGCCGCAAAAGACAAAATGTGCCATATTAAAAGTGTGTTGCTCGCAGAAAACCCTGCGTCGATAAACAAATAGCCTACCCATTCAAATATGTCGGGGCGGATGCTTAGCGCATAAATCATCAACATGGGTCCGGCGGCGCAAATCACGAAAAATGAATAAATAAAAAGGCCCACCGGTTTAATGAACCTCATCCTCAAAAGTCCAATGAGAACGATTGCCGGGAAATTGAATAAAACGAGCGGGGTCACGAATGCAATAAATGAAATATCTTCTGTCATAGACTGCTGCATGATCAAATAAAAACTGAGGAGATAAGCCACCAGAAATATCACAGTGAGCATTACAAATTGTTTTCTTCCCCGCACCAGAAACAGGTATGATACAGGCAGGATGACTGGCGAAAAAAGCAAGGTCGCATAGAGAAAACGGTAAAAACTGAACTCATTCATCCCGACGAGCCAACAAAATGCATGGACCACGGCAAAAACGAGGCTCATCAGGCCATATTGGAACCAATGATTCCGGAGTTGGGCATTGATGCGAGAATATATTTTTGACGTTGGCAAAGACATTGATGCCAGATCGTGAACCCTGATTTCGATGGGTTGTGATGTACCGGAATTCTGAACTTTCGGTATATATTTCTCCTGACCAAAACGGAGAGAGGAGTAACTCATTCCGCGGATAAGCGCCTTTTTGTAGAGGGAAATAATGAAAATCCCTATGGGAAGGGTAAGAACAAATGCCAGTATCAGGATGGCTGCTACCGCACCCGGAAAGGATGAAATATCGTCGTTCATGCAACTGCTTTGGTTAGCATTTCAGGAATGGCGCTCATATTGCGTTTTTCCTTACACAAATATGCAGATATTCAGTTAAACTGAATATCATCACCTACTTATTGAACACATCAGATTTTCCACAGAAAATAGATCCCCCCCATTTGATCAGCTAAAAACGTCCGATTATTTAAAATGCCCTGTACCTTTGCGCCATGTCGAAGCTGGAACTTAAAAAATACCTCAAATCACTTAAGAAAAGGGCGCTTGAAGAGCAGATATTGGACCTGTACACCCGATATAAGGAAGTCAAAGTATTTTATGATTTTGCTTTCAATCCTAAAGAACAGGACCTGCTCGATGCCGCTAAAGCGAAAATACACAAGGAATATTTTCCCCCTACCCGCAGGAGACCCAAGGCGCGCCGGTCAGTGGCTCAAAACCTGATAAAACATTATATGACGTTGGGTATGGATCCTGGTTTGATGGCTGACCTGATGATCTTCAACCTGGAAACGGCCATCAAATTTGCAGGAATCCGTCCTCCGGGACAGGAATCATTTTACATAAGTCTCCTCAAATCATATTCTCAAGGCCTCGATCACCTTCATTATCATAAATTATTCGCGGCCTTTCAAGACCGTGTTTCCGCTGTAGCGAAATCGACTGAGACACTCAAATGGGCACAAGCTCCGGCATTTCAAGAGGTATTGCAGCTTGGCATTCAACGTTATGATAAAAACAGATGAAGTCAGGAACTGAATTTGGATACCTGATTCAATTCACATCCTTTGTGCAATAATATTTGCAGTAAAGAATTTTTTCCCGTATAGCCAACCAAAAGTTTATATTTCGTCTTTAAAGTGATGCTTTGGAATTAAACATACTAACCACATGTTTTTTCCAGTGCGTTGGATTCTGCTTTGCGAAATAAACGGCTGTAGCCATTTGTAAACATTTTGGAATCACTGCAAGAAAATCGTCTCCGCGGCTACTTCACAAAACCTTATTAACCAATCATTTTAACCTGCCTGAAATGCTACATCGTTCTACCCTTCTCCTTTTCATTTTTACGCTGCTCTTCCAAACCAAATCCATCGCCCAGGAGCACTCCATAGCCCGCGAATGGAATGAAGAACTACTTTTTGCGATAAGCAAAGATTTCGCCCGGCCCACTGTTCACGCCAGAAATCTTTTTCACTTTTCGGCTGCCATGTACGATTCGTGGGCAGCTTACTCACCATCTTCCGAAACCTGGCTTCTGGGCAAAACACATGGTGCCTTCACAAGCACTTTTGAAGGAGTTCCGATTCCTGAAGATGTTTTAGCAGCGCAAAACGAAGCCATCAGTCATGCGGTATATCGATTGCTCCTTCACCGGTTTCAATCATCGCCCGGACTCCCACAGGTCCTTCCGAGGATCAATAATGTCATGGCCTATCACGGCTTCGACATCAGCAATGCCTCCATCGATTACCTCTCGGATGGCCCGGCAGCAATGGGAAATTATATCGCCGCGCAGTACATTGCCTTCGGACTACAGGATGGTTCCAATGAAAGTGGTAATTACGTTAATCAATACTACGTTCCAGCAAATCCGCCTATTGCACCCGAAAATCCTGGCAATCCTAATATGGTGGATCCCAATCGCTGGCAACAAATAAGTCTGACGGTATCAATAGACCAATCGGGAAATCCTGTGTCGTCGACCCCTCCCTTTCTCG
>JBGTLS010000250.1:0-3897 GCA_041744015.1 Cryomorpha sp.
AGGTCAGCTTTCGAACGGTTTCTTGGATTGTTTTTACTTATGCTGGCAACGGCTTCGGTAGGCGGTATTTTTACGCATGGTTTCCCAACCTATCTCGGACCAAAATTATTTTACTGGCTTTGGGCCATCAAAAATGCCCTGATTTCGATCGGGAATTATTTTGTCATCATGGCTTTTGTCGGGGTATTGCTTCCGCAAAAAAAGGAGGTGTTGCGATGGTTGTTTTTGGCGAAAGCCGGCATTTCCACATTCCTGCTCTTTTATATTCCTTCATTTTTGCCAGTAGCGGTCGATTTAGGCCTTACCTATTTTATTGTCATATTTCTAATCTACAAATACCGTCAGAAATTGGCTGGATCGAAGCAGTTTTTGTGGGCTTTCATTGTGGCGGTATTGTCTGGAATGTCATACGTAATTAAATATGACATTGACCCCTTGTGGTTTACGCACAAGGATATCGTTCATTTCTTTGTCTTGTATAGTATGTGGATGATTTACCGGGGAATCACAGTTGACCGAAACCAAATGAAAATTTAGAATTTTCCGGTCAAATCTATTTCCTTACAATGGATGAAGAGAAATATTTATTTCGCTCCTCTTAAACTTAATCCATCAGAATTCTTCTAATTTAGTAGCAAATTTTCTCATTCGGCAATTATGAAATATTTCATATTTATTTTCATCTTTTTGAGTTTAACCTTTTGTAGTTCAAGTCAACCCAGTGCAGAAAGCTCATTGCCAGATGACGTTGCAAATGTTCAGGACTTACCAAAAATACAATTGGGCTTTAATGCAAAAGGTTCGCTTCAAACAACACAGCAGGTAGCGTACACTGACAAAATGCTGGAAAATTTGTCTCAATCGGCAAAAAAAAATCTTCATATCCGTGTAAACGGCGGTACCCGATCACAAAAAGAAATGCCTTCCGATTGGTCGGATGAACAAATCTCAGCATGGTCTAATTTAAGTAAGAAACATGGAGTTAGACTGGTCTTTGTAGTAAATGGAAGTGATTCTCCGAAAAGCCAACTCGATTTTGTAAAAAAATGGATTAGTGCAGGTGCCGAATTTTCATTCATAGAAATGATGAATGAATATTATTTGGTTAAATTTCGAAAAGGAGATACTTCCAGAGATGAAGTAACGAGAAAGATTACCCCTGAAATTTACACCAGGGAAATCCTACCTGCTTTTATAGAAGAATTTCGTTCATTGAATCTACCACTTTTTCTCATATGCGCACCTGATAAGTCAGGTAATAAATCCGCTGCCATTATGGAAGATTGGAATCGCATAGTTATAGAGTCCATTAAGACCTATAAAGATGTTTCCATTGGAATTACTATTCACTTATATGACCTTGGAAATAAAGACTTTAATTATGACCAATTGGATAAAATTCGCTCAATGCTTCCTGCCGGAACACCAATTGCCATTACAGAAGCTGGTACGCTAGATCCAAGGCTGGATTCCGAAAATGAGGGTAAAGCGGTTTTTAATCATTATGCGAAAATCGCGTCCAAACTAAAACCAGGTGATTACATTTTCGATCAGGTACTTTATACAAATTATAAGAAATCAAATTCAGCTACCTTGCATCCATCCTATAAAGGCTTAACGCCGAAAGGTGAACATGTCCTAAAATTTATCAAAAGTATGTACCCCGAATAAACAAATGGTCTATAAGGGGATTGCCTCTATAGCGACTTCCACAAGAGTCTGATCCCACTGCAGTCGCATTCTGTCCGGATCCTTCACAAAATCAATGGTGAATTTTTCCATTTCCTCTGAAGTTTGTTGTGCGGGAACCACAACATTCAAGACGTCATCTTCGGGCAGCCGGCTCGCCTTATTTCCCCAGGACATCCCCCAATCATATTGACCACTGCTAAAAATGACAGTCCAGGATTCTCTTTCCGGAATGGTCCATAAACTGTAAGTTCCCTCAGACAAGGTCTGACCATCAATGAGAATTGCTTTATTTGTTGAAAAAGTGGTTGGCTCATTGGCTCCCGTGCGCCATACTTCGCCGTAAGGCACAAGTCCGCCGAAAATTTCCCGTTCTTTTTTGGATGGTTGACTGTATTGAACCGAGATTTCCAAATCATCACTTTTAAAAACAGCGGTTTGCTCCGGGCTGTGTTTTTTGGTTTGGGACAACATGATCTGATATCCGATAAAAAGGAGGACTACCAGGGATACAAAAACGATAATCAGCCATTTCAAAAACTTTTTCATAACATTCGGGAATAGTGGTTATTTGCCGGAAATATCAGGAAAGTATTTCATTATCCAAGTAACAGGTAGTGAGATGTTGGATTTTTTTGAAAAAGAAAAATTTCAGGAACTTCTCAATCGCTCAAATGCATTTGAAATAGTCGAATACTTCTGAACAGGTATCACATCGATACAGGGCTTTACAGGCAGTGCTTCCAAATTGACTGATCACTGTCGTATGGAGACTTTTGCAATGGGGACACTTCACAGAACGATGTTTTCCTGTCAGAAACGACTTGTCGGAAGTTACCTCTGCAGGGGGTGCAATGCCATAGGCTTCCAGTTTTGCCTTTCCCGATTCACTCATCCAATCGGTGGTCCAGGGAGGAGAAATGACGGTTTTAACTTCTGCCGATAAATTGTGTTCCTGCAATAATGCTTTGATCTCCTTTTCGATGGTGTCCATGGCAGGACAGCCGGTATAAGTGGGAGTGATGGATACTTCTACGGTGCCAGACCCCGTAATTTTTACATTTCTTATAATTCCCAGATCTACGACACTCAGTACAGGAATTTCCGGATCACTGACATTTTCCAGCAATGCCAGGTTCGATTCTCGTGTATGCCTGGATTCAATCATATTTTAAATTTACCACCTGGCCTCCGGCATTGATCGGGGTACGGATTGCATCTCTGACAGCAAAAAACCAAAATATTCTGTGTGATGACCTTGCCGGCTTCCCGTAGCCTTGTAACCCATTGTATCAGGGATATCCAGTGTTGCTTCCGAAAGATGTGCCTCCACCTCTTTTCGCCAGCGTTTTTCGATTTCCGAAAGATCAGGCACGATATTGTCTGCCATCAATACTTCATCAATTTCGGTCATTTCGAAAAGCTCGAAAGTAAATGGCCACAAGTAATCCATCGCATCCATCATTTTGGAATGGCTCTCCGGAGTTCCATCTCCAAGTCGTAAGATCCAATCACTGCTCAATTTTCGGTGATAAGACACTTCTTTTAGAGATTTAGCTGCAAAACCCGATAGAAATTCATCTTTGCTTTCCTTAAGCGCTGTAAGCAAATAAAACTGAAAAACATCATAGAAGTACTGACGCAAAATGGTATGACCGAAATTTTCGTTGGGTTGCTCCACCAGCAGATTGTTTCGAAATTCTTTTTCTTCACGAAAAAAAGCGAGGTCATTCTCCGTGCGGTTTTTACCTTCGAATCGCGCCGCTTCTGAGAGCAAAAGACGGCATTGTCCAATTTGGTCGAGGGCAATATTGGTCAGAGCAATGTCCGATTCAAGTTGGTGGGCATGGCCACACCATTCCCCCAGTCTTTGACCGAGAATCAACGCATTGTCACCAAGTCGGATGAGGTATTCAAAAAGGGCCTGATCGCTTGTCATGGACTTAGAGGTATTTCACGCCTTCCGGCACAGTGTAAAATGTTGGGTGTCGGTATACTTTGTCGTCAGCGGGATCAAAAAATGATTCGGAATCCATTTCAGTGGAAGCCGTAATGGAATCGGATTTGACCACCCAGATGCTCACACCTTCATTGCGTCGCGTATACACGTCACGGGCTGCTGTGAGGGCCATTTCAGGATCTGGAGCATGAAGACTTCCTGCATGTTTGTGCGGTATTCCAGGTTTTGCCTGAATAAATACTTCCCAG